>NZ_JBSICH010000015.1:0-269583 GCF_053613315.1 Streptomyces sp. JK94
CCTTGCCCATGGCTTTGCGTACGGTGTCCTTGGTGCGGTCCATGAGGGCGGCGACCGGTCCGAGGGCCATGTTCTTCGCCCCGGACTCGACGCCCGGGTGGGGCCGGGTGGGTGCCATCGCCTCGGCGGCCTTGATCGCCTTGGCCATCGCGGCGAGGCCGGTGACGTCGGTGCTGCGGCGGATGTGGGTGAACTCGTAACGTTCCTCGGCCCGCGCGTGCGCCTGGACGTCCTTGCGCAGCTTGAGCAGCTGGGGCATGAACTTGGGGTCGTCGGTGTCCAGCCCGTCGAGCGCGGACAAGGTCTCCTTGGCCGCCTTCTCCTCGGCGAGACGGTCCCTCACGACCTGCTCGCCGCCGGGGAAGCCCTTGCGGGCGAAGGGATGGACGACCTCTTCCTCGGCGGTCTCGTGCACCGCCAGCAACCGCACCAGGCGGCGGAAGGCGTCCCGGCGTTCCTCACCCGTGGCGGCCTCGACCTCGTCGAAGAGATTGCGGATGTCGCCGTGCTGGCGCATCAGCAGGGAGACGACGTCGTCGTCCCCGGCCGCGTCCTCCCCGGCGTGCGGGGTCTTCAGCTCGGACATGGCGGCCTCCCTCTACTTCTCGCGCTGGGCGGGGTCGGGGTGCTCGCCCTCGGTCTGGACGCGGTACTCGCGGCCGAACACCGCCTCGTGCTCGTGGATCACCTGGTCGCTCGGCGGTGCCTCGCCGCCGTGGATCTGCTCCTGCATCCGCTCGAACCGCTCGTGCGCCTCCCGCACGTAACCGGCGCCCAGCGTCGTGAGGTCCATCTGAGTGTCCAGCAGCTCGCGCAGGTAGCCCTTGTTCGGCTCGAAGGTGAGCACGTTGGGCAGCTCGGGAGCCAGCACCGAGGCGGGATCACGGCCGTCGTGACGGCGCATCAGATCGCAGGCGGCGTGCAGGTGCTCCAGCTCCATGTTCAGGTGCAGCTCCCAGATCGCCCTCACCCTGGCATCGCTCTCCTGCTCCATGAAGGAGTGGTAGAGGTAGCACTCGTTGTACTCGTGGTTGACCAGCTGCTCCCACCACGTCTCACCCGGGTCCACGAGGGACTCGTAGTGCGTGACGTGCTCCTCCTCGATCAGCCCGATCTCCTGGTAGAGCCGGCGGGCGATCGGCTCCATGTAGGTGGGGCCGGTGTTCATGTAGAAGTTCATGGTCTGCTGCTCCGCCGACATGATCGTCAGCGCGTGCAGCTTCGAC
The DNA here is from genome assembly GCF_053613315.1 of Streptomyces sp. JK94. NCBI lineage: Bacteria > Bacillati > Actinomycetota > Actinomycetes > Kitasatosporales > Streptomycetaceae > Streptomyces > Streptomyces sp. JK94. Next base: position 1,227 of record NZ_JBSICH010000015.1, read on the forward strand.
AACGGGTTCGTCTCGTCCTTGGCGTACGGGTCGCGGACGTTGTCGACCGGATCGCGATGGTGGAACCGCGTGGGCCGGCCGGGCATGACCTCGGTCAGACCGTCGACGATCGACTCCGCCTTGCGGTGCTCGATCATCTCGTACAGGTTCGCGTACCGGTACAGATGGTCGAAGTCCTCCAGCACCCCGAACTGATACGCCTGCTTCAGATACGGGTCCGGCTCCATCCGGGCCACCCACGCCGTCAGGTCCACCGCCACCTGCTCGTACGCGATCGTCGTCTCCAGCACCGAGGAGACACCCGGAAGCAGCCAGTTCACCACCTTCTGCTGCTGCGCCTCGATGTAGCGCACCCGCGCCAGCTGCCGCTTGATCTCGGGATCGACCGTGTGCCGGGCGAGCTGGTGGCTGAACAGGATGGCCTCCACCTCGATCCCGTTCATCGTGATGATCCGGCAGCGGGTGTACGGGTCGCAGTGGTCCGGGTCGATCGGATCCACGTTCAGCTCACGCCAGCTGCGCAACTGGCGGTCCAGCGGGATACCCCGCTGCTCCAGCGGATTGAACGTCATGGGGGGTGCCTCCTGAGGACGAGAGGAACTCGCGCCGCCGGGGTACCCCCGTTCCGGACAACGAGTACAGACGTGGCCCTCAGTCTGTTCACGACGAGTGCTTTCCAGCCACCGCTCACACCCGCGGGGCGCGCGTTTCCCCCGGGTGGGCCAACCGGACGGACGATCACCGTGCACGTGCCCGCCGCCCCACCGGCCGCCACGGGCAAAGACCGAGGCCCGAAGACCCCGCCCGCACCTCGCGGAGCCCCGGGCTCAGGGCCGGACCAGACGCCGGTGGTACGCGGGACCACCGCCGCCGGCAAAGCGGTCGTTGCCGTCCTGCCGCGCGGGAGATCGGGAGCCAGCCGAGCGGCAGGCTCTTGACGACGCCCCACCGGTGGGCACGGTCCTCGCGTCGCAGCTCCACCAGCTGCACGTCCCGGCCGTGCAGTTCGACCGGCGAAAGGTGCCCCGGAGTGCGGTGACGGGGACACGATCGGCTGGTTCGTGGTGGTGGGCAGTGTGATCTCGGCCCAGCAGCACTTCCCGATCGCCGTCGGCTCGACGCCGTACCGGTCTGCGAGCGCGGCGACGAGGAACAGACCCCGGCCGCTCTCGCTGCACGGATCCGGGAAACCTGGCCGGGGCAGCTCCGTGCAGTCGTCGCAGACTTCGATCCGCAGTGACTGCTCGCCGAGGCGGACGGACAGGGAGACCGGGCCGTTCTCGGAGTGGCGGACCGCGTTGGTGACGAACTCACTGATCACAAGTTCGGCGGTGTGCACCACCTCGTTGCTCAGCGCCGCGTCCCAGCCCTCTATCGCGTCCACGGCCTGGTGATCAAGGGCATCTTTGATCAACTCCCCGACCTCTTCGAGTCGTTCCACCGTGCGCGCGACGCGTGGAGGCGCCTCAAGGAGGAGCGGGGCGAGGTGGCTAACAAGCCATCTCATTTGGCCTGTTCGATAGTCTGCCGGTGTGGGGATTGTGGAGCGGCTGGTGCCGGATGAGCTGTGGGAGTTGTTCCAGCGGGCGGTGCCGGAGGCGCCGACCCGTCCGCAAGGCGGTGGCCGACGCCGGCACGGAGACCGGGCTGACAGGCCCGAATCCTGTGGACCGGGGCAAGTACGGATCGAAAATCCACTTGATCACCGAGCGGACCGGTCTGCCCCTGTCCGTCGGCATCTCCGGTGCCAACGTCCACGACAGCCAGGCCGTGATCCCGTTGGTGCAGGGCATACCGCCAATCCGCTCCCGGCGCGGCCGACGACGGCGCAGGCCCGGCAAGCTCCACGGCGACAAGGGCTACGACTGCAACCACCTGCGACGATGGTTACGCGCCCGCCGCATCACACCCCGGATCGCCCGCAAGAAAACCGACTCCAGCCAACGGCTCGGCCGGCACCGCTGGACCATCGAACGCACCATGGCCTGGCTCGCAGGTTGCCGACGCCTCCACCGGCGCTACGAACGCAAAGCCAACCACTTCATAGCCTTCACCAGCATCGCCTGCACCCTCATCTGCTACCGCCGGTTCGCCAAATGAGATGGCCTGTAAGCCCGACGACACCATGGAGCCCCCGTCCTCGGCGGCCGTCCCGGCGGGCGACGAGGAGCCGCCCGTCGCCGCGTGCGAGTCGCCGTAACCCCGTCGGGTCAACCCAACTGAGACGGGGCTAACCTCGAAGTTTCGTGACGGGCCGCCGACGGAGTCGGTGGTCTGTTTTCGTGCCGTGAGCTGAGGGTGGGCAGGCTGAGGGCCCGAGTGTCGTCTCGGGGTGGCGCCGGGTTCCACAGCTCCGGGTGCTGAGCTGCTGTCGTAGGGACGGGGAATCCGCTGGCTATCCGGGGTTCGGCAGGAGTGCGAGCCGTGCGAGGGCGTCGGTGATGTGGTGGGCCCAGGGCCAGTGCCGGGCCAGGCGGAGAATCCGCCGACGGCCTGTGGTCACGAGCTGCCCGGCCGCGGCGAACAGGCGGAACCGCAGTCGTCGGGGCTCCCAGAGGCGAGTTTTGCCGGTCAGCGCGAGCATCGGCATCCAGGCCAGCAGGTCGAGTGCGAGCTGGACGATCTCCAGCCAGATCCGGTTCTGGTCTGCGCGGTGCAGGGGCGGGTTGCGCAGGCCGGTCGAGCGGGCTGCCCGGATGCGGTCCTCGGCCCTCGCCCGCAGTCGGTGACGGAGCTCGAGCTCGGCGATCGGTCGGCCCGAGGTGTTGGTGGCGAAGCAGGTCAGCCGCATGCCGCCTGGCCGGCCGTCGAGGACATCGCCGGTGAGTTCGGTGACCCAGGCCCCGTCACGGCTTTCTCCGTCCGCCTCGACGGCCGGCGTCCAGGCCGATGCCGGGACCTTCAGAACGTGGCTGTGGATCGCGTCGGTGATCACCATGCCGACCGAGTAGGACAGCCATCGTCCCCGCTGGGCGAGCCAGGCGACGAAGCCGTGGGTGCCGTCCGCGGAGTCGGTGCGGATCAGGGTCTGACGTCCGCGCTTCCGGACTCAGCGCACCAGGAAAGGAGGTTCTGACAGTACCTGTGTCACCAGGGTCTCCCAGACGTGCACAACGCCTGTCAACCTGGCGTGAGCCGAAAGCGCCGACAGCACTCCATGGACACACGCTGCAGGTTTACCTCCATCAGCTCAATTCAGCTGCTTCCCCGAATGCGTGACCGTGTCGGCGCATTCTGACACGACAGAAGGAACGGATACCAATGACGGACAACCAATTCACCACTCACACGGAACTTTTCGATCTGAGTGGGAAGTGCGCACTTGTCACTGGCGGCACCAAGGGCATTGGGATGATGATTGCGCGCGGCCTTCTCCAGGCGGGCGCCCGCGTCGTCATCAGCTCACGTAATGCGGACACGTGCGCGGAGGCACAGCAGCTGCTATCCGAATTCGGCGACGTCCAAGCAATTCCCGCCGACCTGTCCAGGCACGACGAGTGCCAGCGCCTCGCTGATCTCGTCATGGCCGACTCGGAAGGCCTGGACATCCTCGTCAACAACGCGGGGGCGATGCGTAGCGAGCCACTGCAGACGTTCCCGGACGAGGCCTGGGATGCAGTGCTCGACCTCAACCTCAAGTCGCCGTTCTGGCTGGTGCAGGCACTGCTTCCCGCACTTCGCAGGGCGGGAACCGCCGATGATCCGGCACGGATCATCAACATCGGCAGTATCGCCGCCATCCACGTCGCCCAGGCGCCCACCTACTCGTACGCCAGCAGCAAAGCGGCTCTCCATCAGCTCACCAGAGTGCTTGCCCGGGAGCTGGGTCCACAGCACGTCACGGTGAACGCGGTAGCACCGGGAGTCTTCCCGTCGCAGATGATGGGGGCCACGCTCGATGCCATCGGCGACAAGATCGCGGCGGCGGCCCCACTGCGCCGGCTCGGCCGCGAAGACGACATGGCGGGTGCCGCGGTGTTTCTCGCCAGCCGGGCTGGGTCCTACCTCACGGGCGCCATCATCCCGGTAGATGGCGGCACCGCGACGACTGCAACGGGTACTCCCCCCGTCATGGGCCACTGACTAGTACGGCTGAACGGGCCTATGGTAGGGGGATGGCCACGATGGATCCACGCACCGAGATCCGGGAGTTTCTCAGCTCGCGTCGCGCCCGCATCGCACCCGAGCAGGCGGGCCTGCCCGCTTACGGCGGCAACCGCCGGGTCAAAGGTCTGCGCCGCGAGGAGGTCGCGCTGCTCGCGGGGGTATCGGTCGACTACTACGTGCGCATGGAGCGCGGCAACCTCGCCGGTGCCTCCGACGGAGTGCTCGACGCGTTGGCCTCTGCCCTGCAACTCGACGAGGCCGAGCGCGACCACCTGTTCCACCTCGCGCGCCAATCGAGGGCGCCCCGCAGCCCACGCCGGCGCATGCCTGCCGTGGCGGTGCGCTCGACGCTGCAGCAGGTGCTCGACGCGATCTCCGATGCGCCCGCCTGGATCGGTGACGGCCGTTATGACGTGCTCGCCATGAATCGACTCGCTCGCGCGCTGTATTCACCGGTGCTGGCCGATTCGCGACGGCCCGCGAACACGGCGCGGTTCGTCTATCTGAAGCCCGAGGCGGCCAGAGATTTTTTCGTCGATTACGACCAAGTCGCCGGTGCCGTGGCTGCGAAGCTGCGCATGGAAGCCGGCCGCAATCCGCACGACGAGGAGCTGATCGCCCTGGTCGGCGAACTGTCAACGTGCAGTGAGCTATTTCGGCAGCGGTGGGCATCTCAGGACGTGCGGCTGCACCGGTCCGGCCGTAAGCGTATGCACCATCCGGCCGTGGGCCAGCTCGACTTGGACGTCGAGTCCCTGGAACTGCCCGCCGAACCCGGCCTGCACCTCAACATCTACACCGCACCCGCGGGCACACCGACCGCTGACAATTTGGTGCTCCTGGCGTCGTGGGCGGCCACCCAACAGACGCTGGCGACCGAGCTCGAAGCACACAACGGATAGTCCAACCCCTTCAGCCGTACTAGGGTCCGTTTCCCCGACCAGCGCGGGCAGACCGCACCGCTCGGCCAGCCGCACCACCGGCTCCAGCCCGCCGTACGCGATCAGGTTCGGGTCATCGAACGCGGATGAGACTGCCGCCGCGGCATGGGAAGATTGCATCTCGGAAGTGCCTTGTCGATCGTGCCTGATGTGGTCTCAGAAAAACCCCATCATCGCAGGTCGCAAGGCACTTCTTCGTTTCTGGGTGAACCATCCACCGGCATCAAGCCGGTGGATCCGGGTTCAGCGGGAGGCTGCTGCGGCTCGTGGCTGTTGTCTTCGGCACCCTAGATCCCGGTAATTAGTCAGTTGGTTTGGTCTGTCGGCTGAGCCGCGCCGATCCATGCTCAATCGTCGTCTCTGGATTCCAGTCTGTGCATCTCGGACGACTCAAACGGCAGAAAATCACCGGAGCTAAGGTCCCTCGACTGCGCACGCAATGAGACGCGGAACTCTCGCGGCGACACCCCAACGACACGCCGAAAAGCGGTGCTGAAAGCACTTTCGGACTGGTATCCGATGGAACCTGCAATGGCCGTGAGAGAGTCCTCCGTACGCAGTGCGGCACGTGCTAGCTGCATTCGCCATTCAATAAGGTAATCCAGGGGTGGTTTCCCTACTTTATTCCTGAAGTTCGCGGCGAAAGCTGACCTCGACATCTTCGCAATTTTAGCAAGTTCTTCGAGTGTCCAGCGATGGCGTGGCTCAGCGTGTAGAGCGCGTAGCGCCGCCCCGATCCCATCGTCGGCAACCGATGCAAGCCATCCCAAGGGCTCATGGGACGAACCGGCGTGCGACCTCAGCATATGCACCAGAAGAATCTGAGCCAGACACTCAAGGACAAGAGACCGGCCCGTCTTCTGTTCCTCAAGCTCGTGGACGAGAAGGGTCGCAACATTCCAGAGCGACCTCCCATCGGCGTCGTCTGCTTTAACATGAATAGCCGGGGGTAGCAATGCAAATAGAGGCGAAGCGTTGAAATCTCGAAACTTGAAGTCGACGCTGCACATGTACGTGACGGAACCTTGAGGGATCTCGGGTCCACTCGCGGAAAGCCCTCTGCGGGGCGGCCCGTGGGGGTCGCGAGCTCGGGCTGCCTCGATCGAGCTCCCAAGGCCGTAAGGGGGCGGGTTTCCGAGAAGATAGAAATCGCCCGCACTCAGGAAAAGAGGTTCCAGGCCGTCGACGCACAGCCAGCACTCGCCCTCCACTATCACGCCGAGCTTGATGTGCGGGAAGGGGGAGAACTGGGCTCTCCACGGCGCTGCCGCGTGGAGTGGGGCGGGAGCGACGGTCTGGGGTCGGGTCAGCGCCAGGACCTGCCGGATGGGGTCACGGGCGTCGAGGGTGACCTCGCTTCTGGACGATCGATAAAGATTACTGGATTCCATGTTATGGACTATACGCACAGCGGTGGGAAGGATGGGTGTCTGGGGCAGGAGCTGCCAGGTGGGAGGGGCCTGCTCATGCCGATCGACGCGAGGGGTGAAGAGACGTATGCGTTACCGATTTCTTGGACGATCGGGACTGCGAGTATCGGAACTGTCACTGGGGACAGGTAATTTCGGCACAGGCTGGGGGCACGGGGCGCACGCACCCGAGGCCAAAGCGATGTATGACGCCTACAGAGAAGTGGGAGGGAACTTCATCGACACCGCTTCCAACTATCAGTCGGGGGAGGCTGAGAAGTATCTCGCGAACATCATTGCCGCGGATCGCGATGATGTGGTCCTGGCGACGAAGTACACCATGGGGTCTTCAGCGAGCAGCGGCCTCCAGCTGACCGGTAACAGCCGAAAGTCGATGGTCCAGTCCCTGGAACAGAGCTTGCGTCGACTGGGTACCGACCGGGTGGACGTCCTCTGGGCCCATGTGGCCGACGAATCCACATCCATCGAAGAAATACTGCGAGCCTTCGATGACCTGACGCGCGCTGGCAAAATCCTGTATGCGGGTCTCTCCAGCTTCCCCGCATGGCGCGTGGCCACGGGAGCTACGCTGGCACAGCAACGGGGCTGGTCCCCTCTCGTGGCAATTCAGGTTGAGTACAGTCTCGTCGAGCGCAGCGCTGATCGGGAACTGATGCCGATGGCGGAAGCCTTCGGCTTGGGCGTCCTTGGTTTTTCGCCTCTCGGCGGTGGTCTTCTGACGGGCAAGTACCGGCGGGGCGGAACAGGTCGAGCGCAGAGCTCGATCAGCCAGTTCCTTCATAAGGAAGACGAGCCCGCCAAGGTGAAAATCCTGGATGCTGTCGAGAGCGTCGCCCGGGACCTCGATACGACTGCGGAGCGGGTAGCAATCAAATGGTCGATGTCGAAGGGTGTAATCCCCATCATTGGGCCAAGGAGTATAAATCAGCTCACATCAAACCTTGCGGCCGGTGATCTGGACATCCCAAAGCGTCAGCTTGATTGGCTGGATGAGGTGAGTGCACCACGGTTGGGATACCCTCACGGAATGTGGCCCGAGCATGAAAAAGTGAAGAAGAATCGACTCTTCCAGCCGTAAGGATCATTCTTCAAGCTTTATCGAGGCCAGTACTCCGACCGTAGATCGTGATCTTGCTGGTGGGGGCCGGGTCCGGGCATGGGTACGGCCACCAGTGGTCATCGGTGTGTGAAGACGGAAGAACAGCTGGTGGCCGCGGGTCCCAGCATGAATCGTGAGCGTTGGCAGCACACGTTCGAGGTCCTGATGGGCCGGATCGTCTCCCGGTTCAGGCGGGTCGAACCACGCCGTCACGCGCGGGAGTTCGTACTCGGGCTGCTGGCCGGGCTGCCGAGGAAGAACTGCCGGACGCCGGCCGAGCACGCCGGCCACATGAGCCCGGACCAGTTGCAGCACCTGCTGGCGAGGGCGAAGTGGGACGCGGACGAGGTCCGCGACGACCTGCGCGGCTTCGTCGTCGACCACCACGGCGCCGACGGCGTGGTCCTGGTGGTCGGCGAGACCGGGACCCGCAAGGCGATCGACGGTGCCTTCACCGGCGCGGAACCGCAGGGGACCGGAGAGTCGTAAGGCACATCACCGCCCCCGGCAAAACCGATGTGCCCCGGCCGCCTGACGGCCCCTTACCGGCGCGAAAAAGGGCGAGGCCCGCAGGCCACCCCGCCCGACCCCTACGAACCCCCGGCTCAGGGCCACACCAGGCAGTACGGCTGGTGCCCCGCCTCGTGCAGCCGGTGGCTGAAGTCCTGCCACTCGTGCAGTAGCTGGTACACGTTGAACGCGTCGCGTGGTCCGCCCCGGTCCGGGACCGTCGACCAGATGAAGGCCGCCGCGCCGACCGCCTCCTCGCCGATGCCGCGCAGGGGGTTGACGACGGTCATCGGGAGTTTCACGACCGCGTAGTCGGGGTGGAGGACGACCAGTTCCAGCGGGGGGACCTTGTACAGGGGGACGCCCTCGATGCCGGTGAGGACCATGGCGGCCATGGTCTCCGGCTTGATCTTGGTGAACATGCCGTTCATTCCGAGCTCGTCGCCGCCCAGCTCCTCGGGGCGCATCGAGATGGGGACGCGGGCCGCGGTCGCGCCGTCGGGCGCGCCGAAGTACTTGTAGGTCACCCCCACCCGACCACCATTCCTGCTCCCCGCCCCCGGCCGGTCGGCCCGCCGGTCGAGCCGGTCGGGCTCACCCGGGACGCCGTATGCCTGACGTGCTTCGGTCGTGTCCTCCGTATCGCGCCGGTGCCTTCCCCGCCGGGCACGTCGAGGACCCAGGTCGTCGGTCCCCTCGCCCAGTCCGCCACCGCGATGCATATCTCCACCCGACTGCTTTTCTAGGACGCGTGGCCCCCGCCGCGCAACCCGATCATCGTGTCAGTGACCTCCCCCACGGCCGCTTGCCGAAACGTGCGGTGAAACATATGTCCGTCATATGTCCGCAGGCCGTCGGCAGCGCCGTTCCGCGCCGCCGCGTGAGCTGCGTGGACGGGCTCCAGTCTGGCAGACGGCACGGCGTCCGGGCGGGTTGTCTACCCTGAACGAGGTCACCCTGGGCAACCAGGGGCCGAGTGGGAGCCGGGCAGGGGCCGAGTGCGGCCCGGGCCGGCCCGAGAAGTCGGAGAAGGACGAGAAGGTCGGAGACGTCGCAGGTCATGAGCGAACTGGCATATCCATACGAAGCACCGGCCTCGCAGGCTCTGTTCGACCGTGCGGCGGCTGTCACGCCCGGCGGGGTGAACTCCCCGGTGCGGGCGTTCCGCGCCGTCGGCGGCACGCCCCGGTTCATGGTGTCCGGCACCGGTCCGTACCTGACCGACGCCGACGGACGGGAGTACGTCGACCTCGTCTGCTCCTGGGGGCCGATGATCCTCGGGCACGCCCACCCCGAGGTGATCGCCGCCGTCCAGGAGGCGGTCGCGCGCGGGACGTCGTTCGGCACGCCCGCCGAGGGCGAGGTCGCCCTCGCGGAGGCGATGGTCGAGCGGGTCGCCCCGCTGGAGGAGGTGCGGCTCGTGTCCAGCGGGACCGAGGCCACCATGTCGGCCATCCGGCTCGCCCGCGGTTTCACGCGCCGGACCAAGGTGGTCAAGTTCGCCGGGTGCTACCACGGCCACGTCGACTCGCTGCTGGCCGCCGCCGGCTCCGGGGTCGCCACCTTCGCGCTGCCCGACACCCCCGGCGTCACCGGCGCCCAGGCGAGCGACACGATCGTGCTGCCGTACAACGACCTCGAAGCGGTGCACGCGGCCTTCGCCGCCCACCCCGGCGAGATCGCCTGCGTGATCACCGAGGCCGCGCCCGGCAACATGGGCGTCGTGCCGCCGCTGCCCGGGTTCAACCAGGGGCTGAAGGACGCCTGCGCCGCGAACGGCGCGCTGTTCGTCTCCGACGAGGTCATGACCGGCTTCCGCACCAGCCGCGCCGGGTGGTACGGCGTCGAGGGCGTCGTCCCCGACCTGATGACCTTCGGGAAGGTCATGGGCGGTGGGTTCCCCGCCGCCGCGTTCGGCGGACGCGCGGACGTCATGGCGCACCTCGCCCCGGCCGGGCCCGTCTACCAGGCCGGCACCCTCTCCGGGAACCCGGTCGCCACCGCCGCCGGCCTCGCCCAGCTGCGGCTCCTCGACGACGCCGCGTACGACACGGTCGACGCGGTGTCGGAGCAGATCCGGGGCCTGGTCACCGAGGCGCTGAGCAAGGAGGGCGTCGCGCACACGCTGCAGACCGCCTCCAACATGTTCTCCGTGTTCTTCACCGACCGTCCGGTCACCCACTACGAGGAGGCCAAGAAGCAGGAGTCCTTCCGCTTCACCGCCTTCTTCCACTCGCTGCTCGCCAACGGCGTCTACCTGCCGCCGTCCTCCTTCGAGTCCTGGTTCGTGTCCACCGCCCACGACGAGCGGGCCGTCCAGCGCATCGCCGACGCCCTCCCGGCGGCGGCCCGCGCGGCTGCGGAGGTGTCCGCGTGAGCCACGACACCGACCAGGACCTGACCGTCGTCCACGTCATGCGGCACGGCGAGGTGGAGAACCCCACCGGCGTCCTCTACGGCCGGCTGCCCGGCTACCACCTCTCCGACCTGGGCCGGCGCATGGCCGACCGGGTCGCCGAGCATCTCGCCCCCCGGGACGTGACGTACGTCGTGGCCTCGCCGCTGGAGCGGGCTCAGGAGACGGCGACGCCGATCGCCAAGGCGCACGGGCTCGACCTCGCCACGGACACCCGGCTCATCGAGGCCGGCAACGTCTTCCAGGGCAAGACCTTCGGCATCGGCGACGGCGCGCTGCGCCGGCCCGCCAACTGGAGGCACGTGGTCAACCCGTTCAAGCCGTCCTGGGGCGAGCCGTACGTCGACCAGGTCGTGCGCATGAAGGGCGCGCTGGACGCGGCCAAGGACCGGGCCCGCGGGCACGAGGCCGTGATCGTCAGCCACCAGCTCCCGATCTGGACCCTGCGGTCGTACGTCGAGCGGCGGCGGCTGTGGCACGACCCGCGCAAGCGGCAGTGCACCCTGGCGTCCCTGACCACGTTCACGTACCGGGGCGACCGGATCGTGTCCGTCGGCTACAGCGAGCCCGCCCGCGACCTCGTCCCGGCCCACCTCCTCGCGGGGGCCAAGCCGGTCAAGGGGCAGGGCAAGGCGTACGGGGCCTGAGGCCCTGAGCGGCGGCCGTCGGGGGCCGTCGGAATGTGACGCCCGTTACGGAATCCGCACACATATCCGGAACCCGCACGTTCGTCACGTCCTCTGGCTGGGTGACCACCCAAGGACGTGACGAACGAGGTTGCGATGCGCACTTCCACCCGCACTCTCACCCGCAGGGGGATGCTCGGACTCGGCGCGGGCGCCGCGGCCGTCGCCGGGCTCGCGGGCTGCGGTTCCGGCTCCCACCCGTCGTCGGGCGGCTCGCACCGGGCCGGCGGTTCCGCGGAGCCGTCGCCCTCCGGCAGCGGCAGGGCCCCCGCGCGGCCCATCGGTGACGGCTCCACGTCGTACACCGGCAGGCAGCCGCACCAGCCGGACGCGCCCGTGCCGCTGGAGCCGGGCGAGACCCCGCCGCAGTTCGTCGTCTTCTCCTGGGACGGGGCCGGCGAGGTCGGCAACGGCCTCTTCCCGCGCTTCCTCGACCTCGCGCGGGAGCACGGCGCGCACATGACCTTCTTCCTCTCGGGCCTGTACCTGCTGCCCGAGTCGAAGAAGCGCCTGTACGACCCGCCGAACAATCCGCGCGGCGCCTCCGACATCGGCTACCTGACCGACGCCCACATCAAGGACACGCTCGCCAACGTCCGCCGGGCCTGGCTGGACGGCCACGAGATCGGCACCCACTTCAACGGGCACTTCTGCGGCGGCGGGGGCAGCGTCGGCAACTGGACGCCGGCGCAGTGGCGCAGCGAGATCGACCAGGCGAAGTCCTTCGTGAAGGAGTGGCGGACCAACACCGGCTGGACCGGCCTGCCGTCCCTGCCGTTCGACTACGACAAGGAACTCGTCGGCGGGCGCACCCCCTGCCTGCTCGGCCAGGACGACCTGCTGGTCACCGCCCGCGAGCTGGGCTGGCGCTACGACGCCTCCTCGCCCGGCGGCCGTCAGGTGTGGCCGGAGAAGAAGAACGGGATCTGGGACCTGCCGTTGCAGCAGATACCTTTCCCCGGGCACTCCTTCGAGGTCCTCTCGATGGACTACAACATCCTCGCCAACCAGTCGGTCAACTCGACCAAGGCGCCCGCGCACCACTACCCGGGCTGGCGCGAGCAGGCCACGAAGGCGTACATATCGGGCTTCCGGCGGGCGTACGAGTCGAACCGGGCGCCCTTCTTCGTCGGCAACCACTTCGAGGAGTGGAACGGCGGCATCTACATGGACGCCGTGGAGAACGCCCTCAAGCACATCGCGCGGGAGAAGGAGCAGGGGAACGGCCGGGACATCCGGCTCGTCTCCTTCCGCCAGTTCACCGACTGGCTGGACGTGCAGAAGCCCGAGGTGCTCGCCGGGCTCCGTACCGTCGAGGTGGGGCAGCGGCCGGCGGGCGGCTGGAACGCCTTCCTCAAGGAGGCCTCCGCACCCTCGGGAAACACCGCCTGAAATGCGGATTTCCGCCCCTGAGGGGGGTGTGCAAGATCCCCGGAACGGACATGCGAAACTTTTCACATGAGTGCCGCCAGCCGCGCCCCCCTGGGCTCGACCCGCTCGAACCGGTCGAACCGCTCGCACCGCGCCAGCACCACCGTCCGCGCCCGTCGCCGTGTCGCCCTGACCGCCGGTGCCGCCGCGGTCGCGCTGCTCGCCACCGCGTGCGGCTCCGGCGGCACCTCGGGCGGCGGCGGTGACACCGGCTTCGTCACGGGCGCGGACGGCATCTCCACCGTCGACGAGGGCGAGCGGGCCGACGCCCCCGACCTGTCCGGCGAGACCGTCGACGGGGGGCGGCTCGACGTCGACGACTACCGGGGCAAGGTCGTCGTCCTCAACGTGTGGGGCTCCTGGTGCCCGCCCTGCCGCGCCGAGGCCAAGAACTTCGAGACGGTCTACCAGGACGTGAAGGACCAGGGCGTCCAGTTCGTCGGCATCAACACCCGCGACACCTCCACCGGACCGGCCCGCGCCTTCGAGGAGGAGTTCGGGGTCAGCTACCCGAGTCTGTACGACCCGACCGGCAAGCTGATGCTCCGCTTCGAGAAGGGCACCCTCAACCCCCAGGCCATCCCCTCCACGCTCATCATCGACCGGGAGGGGAAGGTCGCCGCGCGCACCCTCCAGGCGCTCAGCGAGGAGAAGCTCCGCAAGATGCTCGCCCCGTACCTCGCGGACGAGCCGAACGGGTCGGCCGGTTCGGCCGGGTCGGACAGGCCGAACGAGTCGGGCAAGTCGGAGACATGACGTGACCTCTATGTCCACGCTCGCCGCGGAGGGCTACAACGGCACGGTGCTCAACGGCGCCCTGCTGGTGGCCCTGCCCATCGCGCTGCTCGGCGGCCTCGTCTCCTTCTTCTCGCCCTGCGTGCTGCCCCTCGTCCCCGGCTACCTGTCGTACGTGACCGGGGTCACCGGCACCGACCTCGGTGAGACCCGGCGCGGGCGGATGGTCGCCGGAGCCTCCCTCTTCGTCCTCGGTTTCACCGCCGTGTTCGTTTCCAGCGGGGCCCTGTTCGGCTTCTTCGGTTCGACGCTCCAGGAGGAGCGGGGCGTCCTCACCAAGGTGCTCGGCGTGCTCATGATCCTCATGGGCGTCTTCTTCATCGGCCTGATGCCCTGGTTCACCCAGCGCGAGTTCCGCTTCCACAAGCGCCCGGTGACCGGCCTGGCCGGCGCCCCCCTGCTGGGCGCGCTGTTCGGCATCGGCTGGACGCCCTGCATCGGACCGACCCTCGCGTCGGTCCTGGCGCTCTCCGCCGACCAGGGCACCGCCGGCCGCGGCGCGATACTGACGGTCGCCTACTGCCTGGGCCTCGGCGTGCCCTTCGTGCTCGCCGCGGTCGCCTTCCGCAAGGCGCTCGGCGCCTTCGGCTGGATCAAGCGCCACTACGTCTGGGTGATGCGCGTCGGCGGCGCCATGATGATCGCGACCGGGCTGCTGCTGCTGACCGGCGTGTGGGACGGCATCGTGCAGGACATGCAGACCTGGTCCAACGGCTTCACTGTAGGGATCTGACCGATGAGCGACACCACCACGGGCACGACCCCGACGGCCGCCGAGGACCAGGACCTCGGCGCCGCCGGCTCCCAGCTCTCCACCGCCCCCAGGGAGGAGGCCCCCCACCTCCCCTCCCTCGGCGTCATCGGCTGGGCCCGCTGGTTCTGGCGGCAGCTCACCTCGATGCGGGTGGCGCTGCTGCTCCTCCTGCTGCTGTCGCTGGGCGCGATCCCCGGCTCGCTGATCCCGCAGAGCGGCGTCGACGAGATGAAGGTCGCGGAGTTCCGCGAGAACCACGACCTCCTCGGGCCCGTCTACGACCGGCTCGGCCTCTTCCACGTCTACAGCTCGGTGTGGTTCTCCGCGATCTACATCCTGCTGTTCGTCTCCCTCATCGGCTGCATCGTCCCGCGCACCTGGCAGTTCGTCGGCCAGCTCCGCAGCCGTCCGCCCGGCGCACCCCGGCGCCTGGAGCGGCTGCCCGCGTACACCACCTGGCGCACCGGGGCCGAGCCCGAGCAGGTCCGCGAGGCGGCGCTCGCGCTGCTGGAGAAGCGCCGCTTCCGCGCCCACGCGGTCGGCGACGCCGTGGCCGCCGAGAAGGGCTACGCGCGCGAGGTCGGCAACCTGCTCTTCCACATCGCGCTGATCGTGATGCTGATCGCCTTCGGCTGGGGCCAGCTGTTCAAGTACGAGGGCAACAAGCTGATCCTGGAGGGAGACGGCTTCTCCAACACGCTCACCCAGTACGACGACTTCAAGTCCGGCAACCTCTTCGACCCGGACCACGACCTGACCCCCTTCAGCTTCAGCCTGAAGAACTTCCACGGCACCTACGAGGCGAGCGGCCCCAACCGCGGCACCCCGCGCGTCTACGAGGCCGAGGTCAGCTACAGCGAAGGCGCCTACGGCAAGGAGCGGACGACCACCATCGAGGTCAACGAGCCGCTGGAGATCGACGGCTCGAAGGTCTACCTCACCGCACACGGCTACGCGCCCATCCTCACCATCAGGGACGCCCGGGGCGACGTCGTCATGGACCACGAGGCGACCGCGCTGCTGCCGCTGGACTCCAACGTCACCTCCTCCGGCGCCGTCATGGTCCGGGACGGCTACCGCAACGCCAAGGGCGAGAAGGAGCAGCTCGGCTTCAACGCCTTCTTCCTGCCGACCTACGGCGGCGAGGGCAGCACGATGCTGTCGACCTTCCCCGCGCTGATCAACCCGATGCTGGCGCTCTCCGCCTACCACGGCGACCTCGGTGTGGACGCGGGCTTCGCCAAGAGCATCTACCAGCTCGACAAGACCAACCTGGAGGAGTTCAAGGACTCCGACGGCGAGCTGTTCAAGAAGCAGCTCAAGGTCGGCGACACCATGACCCTCCCGGACGGCGCCGGCACGGTCACCTTCGACGGCGTCCAGGAATGGGCCAACTTCCAGGTCACCGAGCAGCCCGCCAGCGGCTGGGCGCTCGCCGGTTCCGCCGCCGCCGTCCTCGGACTCGCCGGCTCCCTGTTCATCCAGCGGCGCCGCGTCTGGGTGCGGGCCGTGCAGGGCGCGGACGGGGTCACGGTCGTCGAGATGGCCGGCCTCGGGCGCAGCGAGTCCGCGAAGGTCCCCGAGGAGCTGGGCGAACTCGCCGGAACCCTGTACGAGCAGGCGCCCGACGCGCCCGGCACAGCACACGCGCCCGGCACACCGCACGAGTCCGGCACACCGCACGCGCCCGACGCACCGAAGAACGACGACGACACCCCCGCTTCCCCCGACACCCACGTCGTACCTGCCGAAGGGGCTGAGAAGTGACTCTCGCCACCGCAACCCACCTGGCCGCCGCGGCCAACGAGGACCTCGCGAACCTCAGCAACACGCTGATCTACTCCGCGATGGCGGTCTACACCCTCGCGTTCTTCGCCCACATCGCCGAATGGCTCCTCGGCAGCCGCAGCAAGGTCGGCCGCACCGCCGCGGCGCTCACCGCGTCCGCCCAGGCGAAGCGGGCCCCGGCCGTCACCGTCAACAAGGTCGGCGGCACCGCCGTCCTGGAGCGGCCCAAGGTCGTCGTGCGGGCCGCGACCGGCACCCGGGACGTGCCCGACGGGCCCGGCGCCCACGGCGGCACCGAGAAGGGCGACCTCTACGGGCGGATCGCCATCTCGCTCACCGTGCTCGCCTTCGCCATCGAGGCGGGCGGCGTGCTCACCCGCGCCCTGTCCGTGAAGCGGGCGCCGTGGGGCAACATGTACGAGTTCAACATCACGTTCACGACGGTCGCCGCCGGCGTGTACCTCGTGCTGCTCGCCCTGAGGAAGAACGTCCGCTGGCTCGGCCTGCCGCTGACCACCACGGTCCTGCTCGACCTCGGTCTCGCGGTCACGGTCCTCTACACCGCCAGCGACCAGCTGGTTCCGGCGCTGCACTCGTACTGGCTGTACATCCACGTCTCCACGGCCATCTTCTGCGGCGCGGTCTTCTACGTCGGCGCGGTCGGCACGATCCTCTACCTCTTCAAGGACAGCTTCGAGAACAAGCTCGCGACCGGCGGCACGCCCGGCCGCTTCGCGAGTTCCGTCCTGGACCGGCTGCCCGCCGCCGCCTCCCTCGACAAGTTCGCCTACCGCGTCAACGCCGCCGTCTTCCCGCTGTGGACGTTCACGATCATCGCGGGCGCGATCTGGGCGGGCGACGCCTGGGGCCGCTACTGGGGCTGGGACCCCAAGGAGGTCTGGTCCTTCATCACCTGGGTCGCCTACGCCGGCTACCTGCACGCCCGCGCCACCGCCGGCTGGAAGGGCCGCAAGGCCGCCTACCTGGCCCTGGCCGCCTTCGGCTGCTGGCTGTTCAACTACTACGGCGTCAACATCTTCGTCTCCGGCAAGCACTCCTACGCGGACGTGGGTCTGGGCGCGCTGCGGTCGGTGGGCTTCTGAGCCCTCCCAGTGAAGGCCGGCTCCCGTGACCCGGGTCACGGAAGCCGGCCTTCCGCGTGCAGCGGTGCGGGCCCGCGGCGCCCGCGCCCCGCGAGACGGGCGGGCGGGCGCGGCCGGCCCCCGCGCCCCGGTGACGGCGAGCGCCGCGACCGGTTCAACCCGCCGCCGCGCCGGAGCGGGCGACGCCGCTGACGATGTCCCGCAGGCGCTCCATGTACAGCCGCAGGTTCTTGTGCGCGACGTCGGTGTCCGGGTAGCGGCTGGCGAACCACAGGCCCTCGGGGAGCCGGGTGACCCACGCGCAGACCTGGTCGCCGTACGACACCCTGAGCAGGGCGTACGCGGACAGGTCCGGCCAGTGGGCGGCACCCGGCACGTCGCGGGCGTCGACGTAGGACACGATCGAGTACAGGTCGGGCGACGTGGGGCGGAAGTCCGAGCCGAGCAGGCGCAGCACCCGGTCGATGGGCAGCCGGGACAGCCGCCGGTTGGCCTGGAGTTCGGCCCGGACGGTCCGCAGGGCGCTCGGGAAGTCGTGGGCGCGTGCCGCGGGGACCTCGATCGGCGCGCCGCCGACGTACCACCCCACGGACTCCGACCACTGGGACCGGGACCGGGTGTGGAACGGCACCACCGTGCGGTAGACGGGTTCCCCGCCGATCTCGTGGACGACGAGGGCGGTGGCGGCGAGGACGCCGACCAGGCTGCCGCCGTAGGGACGGCAGTACGCCTCGAAGGCGGCGGCGTCGGCCGCGTCCACCAGCGGCTCGCGCAGGAGCCGCTGCTCGGGCAGCGGTCCGCCGGGCTCCAGTCCGAGGTCGACGGGGAAGCCGGGCAGCCGTCCGTCGCACCGCCGGATGAACTCCCGCCAGTGGGCGACGAGGTCGTGGTCGCCGCCGATCCGGTCCGCGTCCGCCCGCTCGGCCTCGCAGAAGTCGACGTAGCTGCCGACCCGCGGGTACGGCACGGTCCGGCCCTCGCCGCCGGCCGTGTACAGCTCGTGGATCTCGGCCGGGATGCGGTAGAGGGAGTAGGCGTCGACGTTGCTGTGGTCGAAGGCCATGTAGACGCTGACGCCGTCGTCGCGGACGACCGCCGTGTAGATGAGGTTGGGCCAGCGCAGGGCGTCCGCGACGCGGTCGAAGCGGTCCTGGAGGTGCCGGGTCAGCTCCCCGGCGTCCGGGAAGTCGCCGGCCTCCTCGCGGTGCAGGGACACCGCGTCCGCGTCGAGCGTGAACCGCCGCATCGCGTCGCCGGCCGCACCGCTCCAGCGGAATCCGCTGCGCAGCGTCTCGTGCCGCAGGGTCCAGACGCGCAGCGCCTCCTGGAGCACGTCGAGGTCGACCGGGCCGGGGATGTCGAAGGCGGTGCCGAGCCAGGTCGGGACGAAGAGCCCGTCCTCACGGACCGACCGGGCCGTCCGGATGTGCGACTCCTGGATGTAGGCGGGCGGCCGTGCGTCCTCGGGCAGCGCCGCCGCGATGTCGAGGGTCCTGGGGCTGAGCGTCCACTCGACGAGGCGTCCGGGCCGGATCTCGCAGCGCTGGATGTCGGTCATTCGCACGAGGGGGTCTCCGTTCAGGGGTGTACAGACCCGACCAAGGGAATGCCGTGTCCGCCGCCGCGTACGCGGTGTGTCGGCACGGTTCAACGGAACGGATGGCCCCTCGAACGGCGGTACGGGGGGCCGCCGTTCACTGCGGGGAGGCGTACTCCAGGTACGCGTGGCGGGTGCCCGCTCCCGCCGGCACGGCCCGCGTCCGTGCGGTGCGGGCCTGCCCGCGCGTCTCGACCGCCGCCCGCAGCGCCTCGCCGCACAGGCGGCGGTCGTTCGTCATCGGCGAGAAGGGCGGGTGCCGGGGCGGAGACTGGTGATTCACGCGATGCGGGGCACGGCGGCGGGCGCCGACACTGCGGGGGCCGTTGTCACCCACCCACTCCCGCACGGAGGTGCCGATGTCCGGCCCGCTCACCAGACGTACGCCCAGAACCCGCACGGCACGGTCGTGGACCCGACGCTTACGGGGGGTGCTGTCGGGCGTGCTCCTGCTGTCGGCGGTCGCCCTCGCCGCCGTCCCCACCGCGCTCGCCGCCCCCGCCCCGGCCGCCGCGGCCGACGGACCGACCGCCACCACCTGGTACGGGCAGGTGCGGGGCAAGGCCGGGGAGACGGCCCACGACTACCTCGGCATCCCCTACGCCGCCCCGCCCGTCGGGGAGCGGCGCTGGAAGCCGCCGGCCCCGCCCGAGCGCTGGTCCGGCGTCCGCGACGCCACGTCCCCCGGCAACCCCTGCATGCAGGCGGACTCGTCCACCCCGTGGGGCGACCTGGCCGGGCCTGGCACCCCCAGCGAGGACTGCCTCTACCTCAACGTCCACACCCCCGCCGAGCGCTCCCTGCGCCACCGGCCCGTGATGGTCTGGATGCACGGCGGCGGCTTCACCATCGGCTCCGGCACCTTCTACGACGGCGGTGAGCTGGCCGCCCGGGGAGACGTGGTCGTCGTCACCCTCAACTACCGCCTCGGCGCCTTCGGCTACCTCGCCCACCCGGGGCTGGCCGGGGAGTCGGCGGAGGGCGTCTCCGGCAACTACGGCCTGCTCGACCAGCAGGCGGCCCTGCGCTGGGTACGGCAGAACATCGCGGCCTTCGGCGGCGACCCCGGCAACGTGACGGCCTTCGGCGAGTCGGCGGGCGGCGGCAGCGTCTGCCAGCACCTCGTCTCCCCGCGCGCGGCCGGCCTCTTCCACCGGGCCGTCGCCCAGTCCGGCTGCGGCTTCCCGCTGCCCACCCAGGAGTCCCAGCAGCGCAGCGGCGCGTCCTGGGCAGGCTCCCTGGGCTGCGCCGACGTGGCCTGCCTGCGCGCCAAGCCGGCCGGCGAACTGCTCGCCGCCTCACGAAACCCCACCGCCCGCTGGGTCCCCAACGTCGACGGCCGGGTCCTGCCGCTCCAGATCGCCGACGCGCTGGAGAGCGGCCGGTTCCACCGGGTCCCCGTCCTGCAGGGAACCACCGCCGACGAGGGCCGGCTCACCGTGGCGACCACCTACGACCTGGCCGGCCGGCCCCTCACCGCGGCCGGCTACCCGGTCGCCGTCCGCGCCCTCTACGGTGACCGCGCCGACGCGATCCTCGCCCGCTACCCGCTGTCGGACCACGGCACCCCCGCCGAGGCCCTGGGCGCGGTCCTCACCGACTCCCAGTTCGCCTGCCTCCAGTCCCGCACGGCCCAGCTGATGGCCGGTCACACCCGTTCCTACCAGTACGAGTTCGCCGACCGCCAGGCCATGGACCACCTGAACCTGCCGATCAGCTTCCCGCTCGGCGCCCCGCACGGCTCCGAGATCCGGTACGTCTTCGGCGGCGTCTCGGGCACTCCCGCCCAGAACGCCCTGGCGGCGAAGATGCTCGGCTACTGGACGAACTTCGCGCACACCGGCGTCCCGTACGCGGCCGACGCCCCGCGCTGGAACCAGTACCCCAGGGTCCAGGTGCTGGCTCCCGGGGCCATCACGGCGTCGACGACCTTCCCGCAGGACCACAAGTGCGACCTGTGGCTCCCGGCGGACCCGGCCGGCTCCTGACCGCCTCCAGCACCGCGTAGTCCGCGAAGCAGCGCCGGTAGCGCAGGTGCCGGGTCTCCCGGGTGCGCCGGCGCTGCCACTCCTCCACCTCCTCCGGGCCCCGGCACGGCCCGGAGGAGGCACCGCAGCCGGCCTCGTCCCCCGACACGCAGCGCGCCTCGTACTCCGGCCACGCGGACGGGTCCTGGGCGATCGTGAACGGCACGTACCGGAAGACGCGGGGCCCCCGTTCGTGCTCCTGCCGCCGGTGCCGGGCCAGCAGCACGTCGGCGTCGGTCTCGGCGCTGCCGTCGCCGACGGCCCTGGCGTGGGCGCGCAGTACGGCCAGCTGCGTGCAGGCGGCGCAACCGGCCACGGGTTCGGGCGGCGGCGGCAACGCGACCAGCGACCGTGCCGTCGACGCGTCGCTGAGCGAACGGTCGTTGACCGCCCGCACGGCGGCGCTCAGTCGTCCCTCGTGTTCCATCGTGCGACCTCCGTGACTCCGGGTACACCGAGGGTTGCTCAGGGCATTCGCGGGGGGCAATGCTTGGCGCGTGACACTCGTGGACCGTCACGAAGGGGGTCGGCCGGTGGGACGGCGGAACGCCGGTGGTGCGGGGGCGAGTACGGCCGCGGTGTTCGGCGAGGTGCTGCGGCACTTCCGCGAGACGGCGGGGCTCACCCAGGAGGGCCTGGCGGCCCGCATCCCGTGCGACCGCTCGCACGTCGCCCGCGTGGAGGCGGGGTCGCGGGTACCGCAGGACACGTTCGCGAAGACGTGCGACGAGCTGCTGGGCACGGGCGGGGTGCTGGGGCGGTTGCGGGGGGCGGATCGACTGGTATCCGGAGGTGGAGCATCCGGACTGGTTCCGGAGCCGGGCGGAGATGGACGCCGTGGCGGTCGCCTTGCGGGAGTACCAGGAGCGGGTGGTGCCGGGCCTGTTCCAGACGGAGACGTACGCCCGGGCACTGTTCTCCCGCGTCGCGAGTGGCGACGAGCTGGAGGAGCGGGTACGGGCGCGGTTGAGCCGACAGCAGCGCTTCCTGGGTGACGAGCCCCCGTCCTACGTCGTCGTCCTGGACGAGAGCTGCCTGCGCAACGTGGTGGGAAGCCCGGAGGTGACGCGGGACCAGTGCGCGGCCCTGTTGGATCTCGGGCGCCGCCCCAACATCCGCGTTCAGGTGGCGCCTGCGAGCTACCCGGAACTCCTGCGCCCCAACGTCTCGATGTCCTTGATCGAGCTGCCCGGCGGGGAGCGCCGGGTGTACTCGGAATCGCTGGAACGAGGCCGTTTCAGCAGTGATCCGGCCGCCTACGCGCACCACAGCCACACCTATGATGTGCTCAGGGCGGACTCGCTTTCGACTCGCCCGACGGTCGCCCTCATCGGCGACGCGTTGGAAGGGTACGAACACCATGGGCAGCCACGAACTCGACGCGACGATCTGGATCAAGAGCAGCTACAGCGGGGAAAACGGCGGCAACTGCGTAGAGGCGGCCCCCGGATGCCCCTCCGTCGTCCCCGGCCGTGACAGCAAGAATCCCGGCGGTCCCGTCCTGGTGGTCGGCCGCGCCGCGTGGTCCGCGTTCACCGGAACCCGGTTCCTCGTGCTGCGGTGACAGGGGCGATCACCTTGCAAGAACCACGGGGAGAAAGAA
Organism: Streptomyces sp. JK94; assembly: GCF_053613315.1. Classification (NCBI taxonomy): domain Bacteria; kingdom Bacillati; phylum Actinomycetota; class Actinomycetes; order Kitasatosporales; family Streptomycetaceae; genus Streptomyces; species Streptomyces sp. JK94. The sequence goes on from NZ_JBSICH010000015.1 coordinate 23,514, forward strand.
ACCCCGCCGAGCCCCACCCCTCCCTCCCGCCCACGGCGCCGACTCACCCGCTGGGTGAACATCACCGGTCGGGCCGGGTTTCCGGGCCCCCACTCCCTGAGGACGAGCCCCGCTGCCGCGGCTGCCGCACATGAGCACGCGGGCGAGAGCTGCCGGTACCCCCGTGACCGGTAGCCCCCGCCCGCGAGGACGGGGAAGGCTAGGCGACTCCGCCGTACGTGCAGCCGGTCGCGCCCGTCATCGCCCAGTTCATGTAACGGGAGGTCTGCGGCCCGAACACACCGTCCGCGGCGATGCCCTTGCTCCGCTGGGCCTCCTTCAGCTTGTCGGCGGTGGCGGGCCCGTACATGCCGTCCACGGCCACGTCCGCGCCGGCGAAGCACCTGTTCAGCGAGCGCTGGAGCTGCTTGACGGCCGTGTTCTGGCTGCCGCCGGCGTAGCCGTCGCCCTGGGAGAGGATGCAGTTGACGTTGCCGCTGCCGTTCGTGGTGGTCGGCTTCCGGTACTCGCCGTACTGGTTGGTGTACGTCGAGTACCCCTGGCAGTGGGTGGCGGCCTGGGCGGTCCCGGCCGTGCCGACGACCACGCCGGTGGCGAGCAGTCCGAGGGTCGCGAGGGAGGCTGCGGTACGGCGCGTGTTCATGGATGTCCCTTCCCGGGAGACGGCTGTCGCGCGTCTCGCGGACGACGAGGCGGTGGTGGAGTCCGGTGCGTGCGGGGTGCCGTGGTCAGCCACGGCACGCGTAGGTGCCGCTGCCGTCGTAGTTCTTCGACCACCAGCGCATGGCGTCCCGGGTGTTGGGCCCGTACACACCGTCCACCGCCGAGCCGTACTTGGCCTGCGCGTACCTCACGGCCTGCGCGGTCTTCGGTCCGTAGATGCCGTCCACGGCGACGTTGTCGCGGGTCCACGTGTTGACGCACCTCTTCAGCGACTGCTGCAGTGCCCGCACCGCCAGGCCCTGGTCGCCCTGCGCGAGGACGCAGTTGGTGGACCAGCTGTTCGTGGACGGCTGGTCCGCGTAGTAGTGGTTGCCCATGTTCGTCGTCACCAGCGTCGTGCAGGTCGAGGCGGCGTGCGCGGCCGGTGCGGTGGCGATGCCGGCGCCGAGGAGACCCGCGGAGACCGCGAGGACACCGGTTGCGCCTACGAGCTTCTTCCTGAGGTTCATGCGTCTCCAGACTCGTTCGCTCGGGTGTCGAGCGGCCCGGCCGACGGGCGGGCCACTCGCCTTGCGATGTCGATCCTGGAGTCGCGCAGACCGTGGGCAAAGTCTCTGGGACGTTCCGAAAGACCCCGGGACGATCTGGGAAACCTTGGGACGGTCAGCGCGCTGACCTGCGGTGATTCCGTCGCTGCTGGGACGGGGACGCGGGGGTGCCGGCAGTCCGCGCCCGTGGGCGGAACGCCGCGGCGGGCATGGCGCGGCACGCGGCGGCCGGACGGGTCAGGGCTTGCGGTGCCCGTCGCCACCCGGCGTGTCGTCGCCGTCCTTGTCCGCGTCCTTGTCGAGCGACTTGAGGAAGTCCGGATTGTCGTCCGGTGCGACGAACTGGTGCCGCCCGCCGCCGCCCTGCCGGAACGAGGAGCCGGCCGGCTGCCGCTTCTTGCCGGCGATGATCCATGAGATCGAGCCGACCAGCGGGAACAGCAGCACGAGGATCGCCCACAGCGGCTTGGGGATGTGACGGATGTCCTCGTCCTTCGTGCTGATGCAGTCGATGAACGCGTAGACGCTCAACGCCAGTGGTACGAGGAACATCAGCACCCGGAGCATGGGGGCCTCTCTCCAGCGGAAGCGGTGGGCGGGGACGCGTCACGGCCCCCAGGTACAGGGCCAGGGTAGCCGCTCGGGGATACTGGACCGCATGGCTTACGACGATCTCCGCTCCCTGCTCCGGGCACTGGAACGCGAAGGCGACCTCAAGCGCGTCAAGGCCGAGGTGGACCCGTACCTGGAGGTCGGGGAGATCGTCGACCGGGTGAACAAGGCCGGCGGCCCCGCCCTGCTCTTCGAGAACGTGAAGGGCTCCGACATGCCCCTCGCGATGAACGTCTTCGGCACCGACCGGCGTCTGCTCAAGGCCCTCGGCCTGAAGTCGTACTCCGACATCTCGGACAAGATCGGCGGACTGCTCCGGCCCGAGCTGCCGCAGGGCTTCGTCGGCATGCGCGAGGCCTTCGGCAAGCTCGGCACGATGACGCACGTACCGCCGAAGAAGGTGAAGCCGGGCAGCGCCCCCGTCCAGGAGGTCGTCCTGCACGGCGACGACGTGGACCTCGACCGGCTCCCCGCCCTCTTCACCTGGCCGGACGACGGCGGCTCCTTCTTCAACCTCGGCCTCACCCACACCAAGGACCCGGAGACGGGCATCCGCAACCTGGGGCTCTACCGCCTCCAGCGCCACGACAAGCGCACCATCGGCATGCACTGGCAGATCCACAAGGACAGCCGGAACCACTACCAGGTCGCCGCCCGGCGCGGGGAGCGCCTGCCGGTCGCGATCGCCTTCGGCTGCCCGCCCGCCGTGACGTACGCCTCCACCGCCCCGCTCCCCGGCGACATCGACGAGTACCTGTTCGCCGGGTTCGTACAGGGCAAGCGGATCGAGATGGTCGACTGCAAGACGGTCCCGCTCCAGGTCCCTGCGCACGCCGAGGTCGTCGTCGAGGGCTGGCTGGAGCCCGGCGAGATGCTGCCCGAGGGACCCTTCGGCGACCACACCGGCTTCTACACCCCGCAGGAGCCCTTCCCCGCCCTGAAGATCGACTGCGTGACGATGCGGCGGCGTCCCCTGCTCCAGTCGATCGTGGTGGGGCGGCCCCCTACGGAGGACGGCCCGCTGGGGAGGGCGACGGAACGCTTCTTCCTTCCCCTCCTCAAGATCATCGTCCCGGACATCGTGGACTACCACCTCCCCGAGGCCGGCGGTTTCCACAACTGCGCGATCGTCTCGATCGACAAGAAGTACCCCAAGCACGCCCAGAAGGTGATGCACGCCGTCTGGGGCGCCCACATGATGTCCCTGACCAAGCTGATCGTCGTCGTCGACTCCGACTGCGACGTCCACGACCTGCACGAGGTCGCCTGGCGGGCGCTGGGCAACACCGACTACTCCCGCGACCTCACCGTCGTGGAAGGCCCGGTCGACCACCTCGACCACGCCTCGTACCAGCAGTTCTGGGGCGGCAAGGCGGGCATCGACGCGACGAGGAAGCTGCCCGAGGAGGGGTACACGCGGGACGGGGGCTGGCCGGACATGGTGCTGTCCGACCCGGAGACGGCGGCGAAGGTCGACCGCCGCTGGAAGGAGTACGGACTGTGACGTCGGCTTCCGCCGCGCTGCCGCAGCAGCCGGGGCGCACCAAGGCGTTCCTGCGCCTGGTGATGATCGAGCACTCGGTCTTCGCCCTGCCCTTCGCATACATCGCCGCGCTGACCGCGATGTACCGGTGGGACGAGAACATCCACTGGGGCCGGCTGCTCCTGGTCACCGTCGCGATGGTGGGCCTGCGCACCTTCGCGATGGCGGTCAACCGGATCATCGACCGCGAGATCGACGCCCGCAACCCCCGCACCGCCCACCGCGAACTGGTCACCGGCGCCATGTCGGTCCGGCACGCCTGGACCGGCGCGCTGATCGCCCTGGTCGTCTTCCTGGGCGCCGCGGCCCTGCTCAACCCGCTCTGCCTCGCCCTCGCCCCCATCGCCGTCGTCCCGATGGTGGTCTACCCGTACGGTAAGCGGTTCACGAACTTCCCGCAGGCCATCCTCGCCCTGGCCCAGGCGATGGGCCCGATCGGCGGCTGGCTGGCCGTCACCGGCGAGTGGTCCTGGGAGGCCGTGGTCCTCGGCCTGGCGGTCGGCGTCTGGATCGGCGGCTTCGACCTGATATACGCCTGCCAGGACGTCGAGACCGACCGGCAGGTCGGCGTGAAGTCGGTCCCGGCCCGCTTCGGCGTCCCGGCCGCGATCCGGGGCGCCCGCGCCTGCCACACGGTGACGACGGCCCTCTTCGTCTGGTACGCCGTCGCCACCGACGCGGGTGCGTTCTTCTGGGTCGGCCTGCTGATCGTCGCGGCTGCCTTCGTCTACGAGCACACCCTCGTGCGCCCGACCGACCTGACCCGCCTGAACAGGGCGTTCTTCAGCGTCAACGGCTTCATCGGCATAGCCCTGTTCGTGTGCGCGCTGCTGGACCTGCTGGTGCGGGGGCTGACGGTGTGACCCGCTCGCCTCAGGTGACGGGCGAGGCCCAGGCCGCCTGCCAGGTGGCCGGGCCGACGATGCCGTCGGCGGTCAGCCCCTTCTCCCGCTGGAAGCCGAGGCACACGGTCCGGGACTGCGGACCGTACACACCGTCGGCACTGCCGATGCTCCACCCCCGCTCCGCCATCCGCCGCTGCCAGGTGCGGACGCCGTCGTGGACGGTGGCCGGCGGGTAGCTGAAGAGCACACCGGGCCACGTCGGGGCCGCGGCCGGATCCGAGCCGCCGCTCGTGACGGGGGTGTTCCAGGCCGCGTACCAGGTCCGGGCACCGACCACGCCGTCGACGGTCAGTCCCTTCTCCTGCTGGAAGGCCAGGCAGACCCGGCGGGACTGCTCGCCGTAGACGCCGTCCACCCCTATCGACCAGCCGCGCGCCGCCATGCGCTGCTGCCATGTGCGGGCGCTCGCGTGCACGGTCGCCGGCGGGTAGTGCAGGAAGACACCGGGGAAGTCGGGAGCCGCGGGATACGAGGAGTCCCAGGGCGGTGGCGGTTTCGGTACCCACCCGCCCGTGTTCTTGCCCGGTCCCGGCTCCATGTCGGGCATGCGGGCGTACAGACGTGACCCCGGGCAGTCGGACGCGACGAAGACGCCGTGCGGTTCTATGCCCGTGCCCGCGTTACCGACGCTGCGCAGGTGGGCGATGGCGCTGCGGAAACCGTAGATGAGCTGTGGGGTGATCTCGTCGTAGACGAGGAAGCCGCCCACCAGACCGCAGATGGCGTAGTACCGCTGATTGCCGAAGTCGGAGCCGTTGGCGGCGGAGCGGCGCCCCACGCCACGGCCCTCGAACACGTAGCCGTGGTTGCAGACCAGGTAGGTGTAGGCGATGTCCCACCAGCCGTTGCCGTCCATGTGGTCCCGCTGGATGCCCCGGACCTGGCCCGCGCACGCGCTGTGGTCGGCGGCGGCGAAACGGAAACCGCCGGTGTGGTGGATGGCGACGCCCCCGAGTCCGGGCGAGATGTCCGTACTGATCTTGCTGGCGGTCCGGGCGCCCCAGGAGGCGCGGGACACGAAACGCGGGATGCTCACGCGCCCTCACCTCCGGGCAGCGCGCAGTCGCACGTCGCGTTCAGCGGCTCGCGGGAGACGCCCGCCGCGTAGTCGGCGTCGGACACGTGGGGGATGATCGCGTCGGGGTGGTCGTGGCTCAGGACGAAGGAGGGTTCGTCCTCGGCGGCGGCGTGGGCCGGGCCGGCGCAGATCACCGGCAGGGCGCCGGCCGCGGTGACGGCCGCGGCCGTCCGGCCGGCCATGCCGATGAAGCCTCGGCGGCTGGTGTGCTCGGGAGGCACGCTGTCTCCTGTTCGGTGGTGGCGGTGGGGCGTCTTCGGTGGTGTCGATCGGCCTGGTGGTGCCGTTCGGCTTGGTGGCGGCCGGCCGTCTTCGGTGGTGCCGTTCGGCCTGGTGGTGGCGGTCTGGCGTCCGCGCCGTCGTAGGGGGTGACGGTGGCGGCGCGGGGACCCGTGGCGGGGTCAGCGGTCGCCGTGGCGCAGCTCTTCCCACGTCCGGGGGCCGACGATGCCGTCGGAGGCGCTCACGCCGATGTAGTACCACTGGAACCAGGTGACGGCGCCCTCGGTGGCGGGCCCGTAGACGCCGTCCACCGCCAGCTTGCTGCCGCCGGCCTGGGCATAGCGGGTGGTCTCGTTGATCAGCGCCTGGATCTCCTTCACATGGGCGCCGACGCTGCCGCGCTCGGCCCAGGCGGTACCCGTGTGATAGCCGCAGTAGAGACCGACGGTACTGACGCCCCGGCAGGTTTCGGCCAGGGCGGTCGCCCGCGGGGCGTGGCCCGGCGCCGCCTGAGCGGTACCGGCGGGCAGCAGAACGAGGACGGCCGCGGCCGCCAGTCCGGCCGGCACCGCCGTCCGGCGCCGGGTGCGGGGGCTGCTGTCGCGTATGAGGAACATGCGTCTCTTCCCTGTCGTCGGGGTGCCGGAGGTGCCGGGGACGCGCGGCGGTCGTCTCCCGCCCCGCGGTCGCGTACCGGCCGCAGGATCGGGGGAGTTGACGGACCGTCCGGTCCGGTCGGCGGGGTGGTCGGGACGCGGTCCAGCCTGTCGGGAGTTCTCCGGGCAGCGCTATGATCCGAGACGTTCCGGGTGTCCCCGGGACGTCTCCGGCGCTCACCTGGGGGGACACGGCCCGGACGTTCGTCCCCGGGACACGGTCCGGGACGCCTCAGCCGGAGACGACCGCCGCAAAGGTTCAGGCACAAGGAAAGAAGGCCCTGGAGCACGCCCGGAACGAGAGGACCCGTCTGCCATGGCGCCGTGGAGATCTCTGCCCGAGAACCTCAGTCCGTCCGCCCGGCACCTGGTGACCGGACTGCGCGAACTGAAGGACCGCACCGGGATGAGCCTGGCCGCGCTGGAGCGGCGTACCGGTTACAGCAGGTCTTCGTGGGAGCGGTACCTCAACGGGAAGAAGCTGCCGCCGCGCGGAGCGGTCGCCGAACTGGCCGCGCTGGCGGGCGAGGACGCCGCCCGGCTGCACGCGCTGCACGCGCTCGCGGCCGACGGCTGGCATGCCGTCCCGTCTCCCGCGAGGGGCTCCTCGACCGCCGCCGGGGACCGGGAGCCCGTCGACGGTGCGGCACCCACCGCCGACGGCGGTACGACGCCGTCGCGGGCCGGTGAGGCGGCCCTCGCCGGGGACGCCGCTCTCGCGGGCGGGGCGGCGGCACCGCGGCCGGCGGGAGCGGCGGCGTGGGCGCGGCACCGGGCGCCGTACCTGATGTCCCTGCTGATCCTGGCCAGCACGTTCATCACCGTCGCCGCGACCTGGGACCACGGCGCGACCACCCGCCGGGAGCGGCCGGACGACTTCGTCTTCGAGCCCGGCGTCACGTACGACTGCCCCGTGGAGCGCAGAGGGGCCGCGCTCACCGCCGGCTACAGCGACACCCGGCAGACGTACCTGCACCAGTTGGTGATCAGCTGGGACGTCGTGGAGGCCCAGTGCCTGCTCGAGTACCACGGCTTCCCCGTGGCCGAGGTCGACGGAGCCTACGACGCGATGACCGAACGTGCCGTCAAGCGGTTCCAGGAGGACCGCGGGGGGCTCGTGGTCGACGGGGTCATCGGTGAGCACACCTGGGAGGCGCTGCGGCGATGAGCGGGCCGCGCACCGAGCTGGCCAGGCTCGCCGAGGAACTGGTGGAGCTGAGGAGGCTGACCGGGCTCAGCCTGGGCGCGCTGGCCGGCCGCACCTCGGCCAGCAAGTCGGCCTGGCACCGCTACCTCGCCGGGCACAACCTGCCGCCGTGCGAAACGGTCGTCGAACTCTGCGACCTGGCCGGCGTACCGCCCGCGCGCCTCATGGCCCTGTGGGAGGTCGCCGAGACGGAGTGCAGCGGCCGGGAGAAACGCGGCGCGTCCCCCGGCCGGGGCGCCGACGTGCCGGAGACGCACCGCGCCGCGGAGCGGGCGGCAGACGAGGACGCGGACCGGGCCCCCGCGCCGGCCGTGACACGGACGGCGGGGACACGGCGGGCGTCCGAGGCGCCCGAGCCGGCCGGGCCCACCACCGTGACGGGCCCGCGGCCGGGCGAGGGGCCCGGGCGCCCGCGCTCCTGGCGCCGGCTGGCGCGTCGCTGGTGGCCGGTCGGGGCCTCCGTCCTGCTGTCCGCCGCCGTCCTCGCCGCCGTTCCACTGCTCCGGGAGCCCGCGGAACCGGCCCCGGCACCGCCCGGCTGCCGGGGCACCGCGTGCGACGGCGAGGACTCCGAGTCCCAGGGCTGCACCGAGCCGGGTGCCTCCTTCGGCGCCGTGGCACAGGCGCGCTTCCCCGGCGGCGCGCGCATGGAGATACGGCACAGCGAGCACTGCGACGCGCTCTGGGCACGGGTCTGGCTGGGCCAGGTCGGGGACCGCATCGAACTGCGCGTCCCGGGCCGCCCCACCCGGCACGCGGTGATCCGGGACCGGCACGACGCCGAGGGTTACGTCTACACCCGGATGACGGGCGGCGACCCGTCGAAGGCGCAGGCGTGCCTGCTGCCCGCGGAGGGCGGCCCGGAGCAGTGCTTCCGTGCCTGACGGGGCGGTGATCCGGTACGCGAGGAGGAGGCGACGTCGGTCCCGGTGCGGCCCCGGAGCGTCGCCCGGCGCCCGGGCGGTCCGGTCAGCGTCGCCCCGGTCCGTGCCCGGCCGCGGGCAACGGCCGACGGAACCCTTGGGGACTCCACTCCGCCGCGCCGGATAGGCTCGATGCTGTGAACCCATTCAAGCCAGGGAAGATGCCGCGCGTGCCTTGGATCGTGGGGGTGTCCGGCGCTTCCGGCACCCCGTATGCGGCCTCGGTACTGCGCGCGCTGCTCGCCGCGGGGGAGAGCGTCGACCTGGTGGTCAGCCGGGCCTCGCGGCTCACCCTGCTCGACGAGACCGGCATCTCCTTCCGGGACGCCCACTGGCGCGACGACCTGCGCACCTGGCTCGCCCGCGGGGCCGACGGGAAGCCGGAGGCGTTCGACGCGGACGTCTCCGGCGTGCGGCACTGGAGCGCGGGCGACCTCGCCGCCGGGCCGTCCTCCGGGTCGTACCCCGTCAAGGGCATGCTGATCGTGCCCGCCTCGACGGCCTGCGTCGCGGGAGTCGCGCTCGGGCTGTCGAAGGACCTGCTGCAGCGGGCGGCGAGCGTGACCCTGAAGGAGCGCCGCAAGCTGGTCGTCGCCGTGCGGGAGACCCCACTGGACGGCCGGACGCTGCGGCACCTGGTGACACTGGACGACGCGGGCGCGGCCGTGGTGCCCGCCTCGCCCGCCTTCTACGCGGGGGCGACGCACATCCAGGACCTGGTGGACTTCGTCGCCGGACGCGTGCTCGACGCCGCGGGGGTCGAGCACGGCCTGTACCGGCGCTGGCGCGGCGACCTCGGCGGGGCCCGCCCCACCACCTGAGCACCCCCCACACGTTGGTTACCCCTATCTTCAGACTCTCCAGTGGAAGGCTTCGATCGCATGGACGCGGTGGACAGGCAGCTCATCCAGGCCCTGAGGGAGAACGGCCGGGCCTCCTACGCGGAGCTGGGACGCCTCGTCGGACTGTCGGGACCCAGCGTCACCGACCGCATCAACCGGCTGGAGGCGGCCGGTGTCATCACCGGTTACCGCGCCACCGTGGACGCCCCCTCGCTCGGACTCGGCGTCACCGCCCTGGTCGGCATCTCGCTCTCCGACGCCGCCGACCACGAGGACGTGGCACAGCGGCTGAAGGAGCTGCGGGAGATCGAGGACTGCTGGTTCATCGCGGGCGACGACTCCTACATGCTCAAGGTGCGGGCCACTGACGTGGACGGCCTGGAAAGCATCATCCGGCGGCTGTCGGGGACGAAGGGCGTCTCCCGGACCCGTACCACCATCGTGCTCTCCACCAAGTGGGAGAACCGGGTGGGCGAGCTGCCGGAAGAGGTCCAGTAGCCGGGGCGTACGGTTGATCGGGTCTGACGGACCCTGTCGGAGAAAGAGGTATCGCATGGACGCCGGGCTCAAGCGGGAACTGGAGCAGAAGGTCCGCTCCGGTGAGCGGCTGACCCGCGAGGACGGCATCGCGCTGTACGAGTCGGACGACCTGGCCTGGCTGGGCGGCCTCGCGCACGAGGTGCGGATGCGGAAGAACGGCGACGTCGTCCACTTCAACGTCAACCGCCACCTCAACATGACCAACGTGTGCACCGCCTCCTGCGCGTACTGCTCCTTCCAGCGCAAGCCGGGGGAGAAGGACGCGTACACGATGCGCATCGAGGAGGCGGTGAAGCTCGCCAAGGCGATGGAGGGCGAGAACCTCACCGAGCTGCACATCGTCAACGGCCTGCACCCCAACCTGCCGTGGCGCTACTACCCGCGCTCGCTGCGGGAGCTGAAGGCCGCGCTGCCGGACGTCTCCCTCAAGGCCTTCACCGCCACCGAGATCCACCACTTCGAGACCATCTCCGGGATGTCCGCCTCCGACATCCTCGACGAGCTGATCGACGCCGGCCTGGAGTCCCTCACCGGCGGCGGCGCCGAGATCTTCGACTGGGAGGTCCGGCAGCACATCGTCGACCACCGCACCCACTGGGAGGACTGGTCGCGCATCCACCGCCTGGCGCACGAGAAGGGGCTGAAGACCCCGTGCACCATGCTCTACGGCCACATCGAGGAGCCGCGCCACCGCGTGGACCACGTGCTGCGGCTGCGTGAGCTGCAGGACGAGACGAACGGCTTCCAGGTCTTCATCCCGCTGCGCTACCAGCACGACTTCGTGGACATGAAGGACGGCAAGGTCCGCAACCGGCTCCAGGCCCGGACGCAGATGGCGACCGGCGCGGAGGCCCTGAAGACCTTCGCGGTCTCCCGGCTGCTCTTCGACAACGTCCCGCACGTCAAGGTCTTCTGGGTCATGCACGGTGTCCAGACGGCCCAGCTCGCCCTCCAGCACGGCGCCGACGACATGGACGGGTCGGTGGTCGAGTACAAGATCACGCACGACGCGGACGACTTCGGCACGCCGAACAAGCTGACCCGGGAGGACCTGCTGGACCTCATCCGCGACGCGGGCTTCCGGCCGGTCGAGCGCAACACGCGCTACGAGATCATCCGCGAGTTCGAGGGTCCCGACCCGGCGCGCCGGGAGGCGCCGCAGCCGATGCGGGTGTGACGGCCCGGCCGTTCCCCGGCCGAGGGCGGCGGGGGCCGGTCGCACGGTCCCGGCGCCCCACGGGCACGGGAACTCTGAGGGTAAGGGCTAATATGGTTATGTGTCCCTTACCTTTTCCTTCGATCCGCCCCTCGCCCCCGACCTGCGCGACGGCGTGCTCGACCTGTGGACCGACGTCACCAACGCGGGCGGCTCCGTGGGCTTCGTGCCGCCGGTGACGCGGGAGGACGTCCGCCCCGAGCTGGTCAAGCACATGGTGGGCATGGCCGAGGGGCGCACCCGCCTCCTCGTCGGCCGCGACGGGGCGGGGCGGGTGGCCGCCGCCGCGTTCCTCGCCCTCAACACCCACCGGCTCATGACCCACTGGCTGTGGCTCTACACGGTGATGGTCCACCCCCGCCACCAGGGCCGGGGCCACGGCCGGGACCTGCTGGCCGCCGCCGCGGACGCGGCCCGCACCGTCGAGGGCATCGAGGCGATCCGGCTCACCTGCCGGGGCGGCCTCGGCCTGGAGCGGTTCTACGAGTCCTGCGGCTACAAGGAGGTCGGCCGAGTCCCCGGCGCGATCCGGGTGGCGCCCGGCGACGACCGGGACGACGTCTTCCTGCTGCTGTCACTGACCTGAGCCCGCCGCGCCTGCCCGGGGGCGCCTCGCCGTCCGCCCGGGAGTGCCGCCGCCCGCCCGGGGCTGACCCCGCCGCAAGATCGGCATCCCGGCATGTTTCACTGGACCGTGCCTCTTTGTGCCAGAAACGGAAGAGTGGATTGAGATGCTCCGCTACACGCTGATGCGCCTCGGAATCTTCGCGGGCTGCCTCGTGGCCGTCTGGGGGCTCGTCCACGTCGGCGTGTTCCCGCGCGGACTCGGCGACTCCAACGGCATGTGGATTCTCCTGCTCTCCCTGCTCGTCTCCGCCCCCATCAGCTACGTCGCGCTGCGCAAGGAGCGGGACCGGGCCTCGGTCCAGGTCGTGAGCCGCGTGGACCGCATGAAGGCGAACCTCGACGCCAACCGCGGCCAGGAGGACCTCGCCGACGACTCGGCCCGCACCCAGGGCCAGACCTCGTAACCTTCGTCACGTACGCGCGCACCCCGGTCTCCGAAACCACAGGAAACCGGGGTGATCTGCGTTTTACGGGCTCCCGCCCCTCCTCGCCTCTCAAAGAGAGGCTTTGGGGGTCTCAAAGCGCAGGTGTTAAAGTCGTGTGCATGAAGCACGCAGCCGCGCCCCACACACCACTGAGCCTCGCGCTCGTGGCGCGCCTGCACGTGGACCTCTGTCGGTGCGCGTCCGCGAACTGTCGCCCCTGACGTTCCCCTCTCACCCCGTCGTCCTCCACGTCAGCACTGCGCGTCCGTCCCCGCGTCCCGTCCCCCCTTACGGAGTCCGTCCGTGTCCTCCCTCACGAAGACTTCTGCCAAGAAGTCCCTCAAGGTGCCCTTCTGGGCCCAGATCCTCGCCGGTCTCGTCCTCGGTGTCCTGCTGGGCTGGCTGGCCCGCAGCCAGGACATGTCCTGGCTGGTCACCACCCTGGAGAAGGTCGGTGACACCTTCATCGGCCTGCTCAAGCTGGCCGTCGCGCCGCTCGTCTTCTTCGCGATCCTGGTGTCGATCACCAACCTGCGGAAGGTCAACAACGCGGCCCGCCTGGCGTCCCGCACCCTTCTCTGGTTCATGATCACGTCGTTGATCGCGGTGGCCATCGGCCTCGTCATCGGCCTCGTCACCAACCCCGGCGCCGGCACCGGCCTCACCCCCGCCGACGGCGCCAAGCCGGAGAACACCGGCTCCTGGATCGACTTCCTGACCGGCATCGTGCCGACCGACGTCATCACGCCGTTCACCGAACTGAACGTCCTGCAGATCGTCTTCATGGCCGCCGTCGCCGGTATCGCCGCCCTCCAGCTCGGCGAGAAGGCCCAGCCGATCCTGAACCTGAGCGAGTCCGTCCTCGCCCTCCTCCAGAAGGCCCTGTGGTGGGTCATCCGCCTCGCGCCGCTCGGCACCGTCGGCCTCATCGGCCACGCGATCGCCACCTACGGCTGGGACCTGATCGGCAAGTACGCCACCTTCACCGCCGACGTCTACGTCGGCTGCGCGATCGTGATGTTCGTGGTCTACCCGACGCTGCTCGCCACCGTCGCCAAGGTGAACCCGCTCCAGTTCTTCAAGGGCGCCTGGCCCGCGATCCAGCTGGCCTTCGTCTCCCGCTCCTCGGTCGGCACCATGCCGCTGACCCAGAAGGTCACCGAGCGCCTCGGCGTCCCGAAGGAGTACGCGTCCTTCGCCGTGCCGTTCGGCGCCACGACCAAGATGGACGGCTGCGCCGCGATCTACCCGGCGATCGCCGCGATCTTCGTCGCGCAGATCTTCGACATCCAGCTCGGCATCGGCGACTACCTGCTCATCGCCTTCGTCTCGGTGGTCGGCTCCGCCGCCACGGCCGGCCTCACCGGCGCCACGGTCATGCTGACCCTGACCCTGTCCACGCTGGGCCTGCCCATGGAGGGCGTCGGCCTGCTCCTGGCGATCGACCCGATCCTGGACATGATGAGGACGGCGACGAACGTGGCCGGCCAGGCGCTGATCCCGGTCATCGTCTCGGCCCGCGAGGGGCTGCTCGACCGCAAGGCGTACGACGAGGCGCACAGCTCGCCGATCGACGAGCCGGAGCCGCGGGAGCAGGCGCCGGAGCCGGTGGCGGCCGCCGCCTGACCGCCGCCTGACCGCCGCCTCCGGACGCGCTGGCGTCATGATCACCGCCGCACGGACCGTACGCTGATGCGCATGGGTGCTGGGAAGACCAAGCGGATGCCGCGTGCGGTCCGTGAGCAGCAGATGCTGGACGCCGCCGTGCGCATCTTCGGGCAACGGGGCTACATGGCGGCGTCGATGGACGAGATCGCCGAGCTGGCCGGGGTGTCCAAGCCGCTGGTGTACCTGTACCTGAACTCCAAGGACGACCTCTTCACCGCCTGCATCCGCCGCGAGGCCCGCGCCCTCACCGAGGCGGTGCGGGCCGGTGTGCGTCCGGGGCTGTCGGCCGACGGGCAACTCTGGTCGGGTCTGCGGGCGTTCTTCACCCACACCGCGCGGAACCCGGACGCCTGGCGGGTGCTGCACCTGCACGCGCGCACCCACGGCGAGCCGTTCGCGGCCGAGGTGGCGGTGATGCGGGCGGAGATCGTCGCCTTCGTGACGCAGCTGATCGCCGCCGCGGCGCGGGACGCGCACCGGGACCCGCACCTGCCCGAGCGCGAGGTCGCCGGGCTGGCCGAGGCCCTGGTCGGTGCCGCCGAGGCGCTCGCGGACTGGGCGGGCGCCACCGAGGGCGTCACCGCCAAGCAGGCGGCGGCGACCCTGATGAACTTCGCCTGGGCGGGGCTGGGCGACCTGATGACGGGCCGCCCCTGGTCCCCGCCGGAGGAGCCGGAGCCGACGTCCGGACCGGAGCCGGAGTCCGGGCCGGAGCCGGGTCCGGAGTCCGGGCCGGGGCCGTCTCCGGTGACCCGGGTGGACCCGGTCGGGGCCGGGTAGGGCCCCCGGGTAGAGCCCGGCACTACACCTGAGCGCGGGAGTCCCGGTGCGCCGGTGCGCCGGACCGGCCTGCGGGGGCAGGGGAGCGGCCCCGCCGCCGACGGCTCAGGCCGGGTGGGCCCCGACCTCGCCGGACAGGTGCAGGCGGTCCTCGGCGCCGCGCAGTTCGAACCGGCCGCCCTCGGCCCCGTACCGCACCGTCCCCGGCAGCAGCACCGGCGCCCGGAAGTCCGCCCGGACCACGGCCGCGTCCGGCGTCCCGTGTTCGGCGAGGCACCGGGCCAGGGTCCACATGCCGTGCGCGACGGCCCGGGGGAAGCCGAAGAGGCGGGCGGTGAGCGGGTGCAGGTGGATCGGGTTGCGGTCGCCGGACGCGGCGCCGTAGCGCCGCCCGACGTCACCGGCGAGGCGCCACTCGGCGCGGGCGGGCAGGGGCCCGGGGAGCCGGCCGGAGGGCTCCGCGGGGGCGGGGCCGGGGACCCGGTGCCGGGCCAGGTAGGTGCTGCGTGACTCCCACACCAGGTCGCCGCCGGCCCGCAGCTGGGTCACGACGGCCGCCTCGGTGCCGCGCCGGTGCGGGGCGAGACCCTCGACGTAGGCGGTGAGTTCGTACACGGCCGTCGCGGGCAGGGCGGTGCGGCGGACGATGCCGGCCGAGGTGTGGACCAGCCCGAGCAGCGGCAGCGGGAAGGCCCGGCCGCTCATCAGGCGCATGACGGCGGGAAAGCCCAGCACGTGCGGGTAGGTCACGGGCAGCGCGTCCGCCCCGGTCGCGAAGCCGCAGGCCCTCTCGTAGGCGGCCAGACGCGCGAGGTCCACGCGTACGCCGGGCAGCACCAGCCGGTCGCGGGGGAAGCCGGCGTCCGGGCGGGGCCGCTTGAGCGGCGACAGCAGCGCGCCGCGCGCGAGGAGCGGCGCGAGGGCGGGGGAGCCGGTCAGGACGGTGGTCGTGCGGGAGGGGAAGGAGGCGGGGGAGGCGGAGTTCATCACGCCCCCAGCAGGCTCTGGCCGCAGACCCGTACGACCTGGCCGTTGACCGCGCCCGAGGCCGGGTGCGCGAACCAGGCGGCGGTCTCGGCGACGTCGGCCGGGAGGCCGCCCTGCGCGAGGGAGTTCATGCGGCGGCCGGCCTCGCGGATGAAGAGGGGGACCGCCGCGGTCATCCTCGTCTCGATGAACCCGGGTGCGACCGCGTTCACCGTCACCCCGTGCTCGGCGAGCGCGCGCGGCGCGAGGGAGCGCACGAGGCCGACGATCCCCGCCTTGCTGGCGCCGTAGTTGGTCTGGCCCGCGTTGCCCGCGAGGCCGGCGATCGAGGCCGTCGCCACGATCCGGCCGCCCCGGTTGACCGCGCCCGCCGCGAACAGCGCGTCGGTGGTGCGCAGGACGCTCGCGAGGTTGACGTCGAGGACGGAACTCCAGCGTTCGGCGGGCATGTTGACCAGGCGCCGGTCGCGGGTGATGCCCGCGTTGTGGATCAGGACGTCGAGCCCGCCGGGCAGGGCGGCGGCGATGCGCTCGCCCGCGTCGGCGGCCGTGATGTCGAGGGCGAGGGAGGTGCCGCCGAGCCGCTCGGCGACCTTGCGCGCCTCCTGCCCGGCCTGCGGAACGTCGAGGACGACGACGTGGGCGCCCCGTGCGGCCAGGGTCCCGGCGACCGCCGCGCCGATGCCCCGGGCGGCGCCGGTGACCAGCGCGGTGCGCCCGGCGAGGGGGAGGTCCCCGTCGTCGGGGGCGGCGACCGGGGTACCGGGCGGCCCGACCTCGATCACCTGCCCGCTGACGTAGGCGGAGGCGGCGGAGAGGAGGAATCGGAGGGTGGACTCGGCGGCGTGCGCGTCGGTGAGCCGGACGAGGTTGACGGTCCTGCCCCGTCCGATCTCCTTGCCGAGTGAGCGGGTGAAGCCCTCCAGCGCCTGCTGTGCGGCGGCCTGGTGGTGGTCGTCGGGGTCGAGGGGGGCGCCGAGCACCACCACCCGGCCGCTGGCGGCGACGGACCGCAGGACGGGGTGGAGCGCGGCGTGCACCTCGGCGAGGGTGTCGACGTCCCGGACGCCGGTGGCGTCGAGGACGACGGCGGCGGGGTGGCCGTCGTGGTCCGAACCGAGGCCGGTGCGGGCCAGTACGGGAGCGAGGCCGAGGCCGGAGGTGCCGGCGGTCAGGTGCAGCAGGCCGCCGTCCAGTGAGCGCCGTTCGAGTGCCGCGGGCTGCGGCAGTCCGAGGCGGCGGGTGAGGAAACGGCCGGGCGCGGTGCCGGTGAAGCTCAGATAGCGGTCGGCCATGGGTGACTCCCAGCTCCGTCGAGGGGCTCCGGACGACGGACTCCGGACGGTGCCCAGTCGTGCTTACTCTGGAGTAAGGTTACCGGAGGTAAGTCTATGTCGCGGGACCAGGTCGAGGTGAGGTCAGCATGAGCCCCCTGAATCCGCCGCGGGCGCGGCGCGTCGCGGTCGTCGGCGGTACGCGGATCCCGTTCGCCCGCTCCGACGGCCCCTACGCCACCGCCTCCAACCAGGAGATGCTCACCGCGGCCCTCGACGGCCTGGTCGAGCGCCACGGCCTCCAGGAGCCGGGCGCGGTCGGCGAGTTCGTGGCCGGCGCGGTCCTCAAGCACAGCCGCGACTTCAACCTCGCCCGCGAGACGGTCCTCGGCTCGGCGCTGGACCCGCGCACTCCCGCCTACGACGTCCAGCAGGCCTGCGGCACCGGCCTCCAGGCCGTGATCGCCGCCGCCAACAAGATCGCCCTCGGGCAGACCGAGTCGGCGGTCGCGGGCGGCGCCGACACGGCGAGCGACGCGCCCCTGGGGCTCAACGACCGCCTGCGCCGCATCCTCCTGGAGGCCCGCCGGGCGAAGTCCTCGACCGGCCGGGCCAAGGCGCTGGCGAAGATCCGCCCGGGCCAGCTGGTCCCCGACATCCCGCGCAACGCCGAGCCGCGCACCGGTCTGTCGATGGGCGAGCACGCCGCCGTCACCGCCCGCGCCTGGGACATCACCCGCGAGGCGCAGGACGAGCTGGCGGCCACGAGCCACCAGCGGCTGGCGGCGGCGTACGAACGCGGCTTCTTCGAGGACCTGGTGGTCCCCTTCCGGGGGCTGTCCCGCGACCAGAACCTGCGCCCGGGCTCCACGGCGGAGAAACTGGCCGCGCTGAAGCCGGTGTTCGGCCTGGACGGCGCCGGTCCGACGATGACGGCGGGCAATTCCACGCCGCTGACCGACGGGGCGGCGACGGTGCTGCTGGCGAGCGAGGAGTGGGCCGAGGCCCGCGGGCTGGAGCCGCTGGCGTACCTGACGGCGTACGCGACGGCGGCCGTGGACTTCGTCGGCGGCGATGTGGCGGGCGGCGAGGACGGCCTGCTGATGGCCCCGGCGTACGCGGTCCCGCGCATGCTGGAGCGGGCCGGGCTGGGCATCGAGGACTTCGACCTGGTCGAGATCCACGAGGCGTTCGCCTCCCAGGTGCTGGCCACGCTGGCGGCGTGGGAGAAGCGGGGCCTGGCCCCGGTGGACCGCGCCCGCCTCAACGTGGCCGGCTCCTCCCTCGCCACCGGCCACCCCTTCGCCGCGACCGGCGCCCGCGTCGTGGCGACGCTGGCCGCGCTGCTCGCCGAGCGGGAGGGGCCGGGGCGCGGGCTGATCTCCGTCTGCGCGGCGGGCGGCCAGGGGGTCACGGCCGTACTGGAACGAACGTGACCTACTGGCAGGTAACTCCCGAAACTGCACACCCCCGACGCGCTACCGCCCCCGAACCCGCACCAACCCCGCACGAAGGCCCCGTACGATCCCCGGACTGACCGTCGGTCACCCACGTGTGCGGGGGACGGCGATGAACGCCTCGGCGCGCGAGGCACGTACGTCTTGCAGCAGAGCAGTGTCGCCGCTGCACGTCCCAGGAGCCGCCCGTGTCCACCCCGCTTCCCTCCTTCGCCGCATCCGCCGCCTACGCCGACTCGCCCGGTCCCACCCTGGTGGAACCCGAGACGCGGCGACTGGACGGCGTCGTACGGGAGGCGTACGTACCGCCGTTCGCACCGCCCGTGCGGCGCGGCTCCCTCGCCGACCTGCCCTTCGACAACGCGGCCGTGGCCGGGGACCGGGTGGTCCTCAGCCGCAGGTCGGCCGACGGGGACTGGTCCGACGTGACGGCGGCCGGGTTCGCCGGGCAGGTGCTGGCGGTCGCCAAGGGCATGATCTCCGAGGGCCTGGCGCCGGGCGACCGCGTGGCGATCATGGCGCGGACGACGTACGAGTGGACCCTGCTGGACTTCGCGGCGTGGGCGGCCGGCCTGGTCACCGTCCCCGTCTACCCGACCTCCTCCCTCTTCCAGATCCGCTGGATACTCCAGGACTCCGGCGCCGTCACCCTGGTCACCGAGACCGCCGCGCAGGCCGCATCCCTCGGCCCGGAACTGGACCGCATCCCCGACCTCCGGCACCTGTGGGTCATGGAGAAGGGGCATGTGGAGCGGCTGGCGGAGCTGGGCGCGCAGGTGCCGGACGCGGAGGTGGAGGTCCGCCGGGGCATGCTGAGCCCGAGCACGCTCGCCACCCTGATCTACACCTCGGGCACCACCGGCCGGCCGAAGGGCTGCGCGCTGACCCACGGCAACTTCTTCGCCGAGGTGGACAACGCCATCGAGCTGCTCTACCCCGTCTTCAAGGCGAAGACGGGCGAGGAGCCCTCGATCCTGCTGTTCCTCCCGATGTCCCACGTCTTCGGCCGGATGGTCGCCGTGGCCTGCGTCCGCGCCCGGGTCCGCCTCGGCCACGCGCCGAGCCTCAAGCCGCAGGACCTGCTCCCGGACCTGGCGGCCTTCCGCCCGACCTGCCTGCTGACCATCCCGTACATGCTGGAGAAGATCTTCAACAGCGCCCGCGCCAAGGCCGAGTCGGGCGGCCGGTCCACGGCCTTCGACCGGGCCGTTTCGGTGGCCGTGCGCTACGGCGAGGCCATGGAGGCCCGCCAGACGGGCGCGAACGGCGGGCCCGGCCGGGCCCTGAAGACCGCCCGCTCCTTCTACGACCCCCTCGTCTTCCGCAAGATCCGCAACGCCATGGGCGGCCGGGTCCGCTACGTCATCTGCGGCGGTTCCCCGCTCGGCCGCCGCCTGGCCGCCTTCTACGCGGGGGCCGGCATCGAGATCTTCGAGGGCTACGGCCTCACGGAGACGACGGCCGCCGCAACGGTGACGCCCCCGCTCAAGCCGCGCCTCGGCACGGTCGGCTGGCCACTGCCCGGCACCCGCATCCGCATCGCCGCCGACGGCGAGATCCTCGTCGCCGGGGACCAGGTCCTGCCCGGCTACTGGGACCCGCAGGCGGGCGGCGTCGTCCCGGCCGCCCCCGACGGCTGGTTCGCCACCGGCGACATCGGCAGCCTGGACGACGAGGGCTATCTGACGATCACCGGCCGCAAGAAGGAGCTGCTGATCACGGCGGGGGGCAAGAGCGTGGCCCCGGCTCCCCTGGAGAACTGGCTGCGCTCCCATCCCCTGGTCTCCCAGTGCATGGTGCTGGGCGACCGCCGTCCCTACGTCTGCGCCCTCTTCACCCTCGACCCCGACGGCGTCAGCCACTGGCGCCGCATGAACGGCAAGCACCCGGTGCCGCCGGAGCTGCTCGTCGACGACGAGGAGGTGCACGCCGTCCTCCAGCGCGCCGTCGACGAGGCCAACAAACTCGTCTCCCGCCCGGAGTCCATCCGGCGCTTCGCCGTCCTGCCGAGGGACTTCACCGAGTGGGAGGGCCATCTGACCCCCTCGATGAAGCTGCGCCGCGACGTGATCATGCGGGACTTCGCCGGGGCGGTGGAGGGGCTGTACGGGGCGTAGACCGGCGGGTGCTCGGTGCGGCGGGTGCTCAGCGGCGGGCGATCAGGCAGGCCTGCGGGACCTTCGCGGAGGTGTCCTCCTCCTGCACGCGCACCGTCCGGGACAGCACGGTGAAGCCGGCCCGCTCCAGCAGTTCCGCCATCGGTTCCGGCCGCCGCCGTTCGAAGTGCAGGGCGACCGGGTGGCCGAAGGGGCGGTCGAGGTGCATCGGCTCGTCGCCGACCTGGAAGGCGAGGAGGAAGTGGCCGTCCGGGGCCAGCACGCGGCGCACCTCCGCGAAGAGGCCGGGCAGCCGGTCCCAGGGCGTATGGATCGACGAGTACCACGAGACGGCCCCCGCGAGGGCCCCGTCGGGCAGGTTCAGCTCCAGCATGGAGCCCTGCTCGAACCGGAGGCCCGGGTTCTCGCGGCGCGCGATCTCCAGCATCGCGGCGGAGAGGTCCAGGCCGAAGACGCGCAGGCCGAGCGAGGCGAGGTGGGCGGTGACCCGGCCGGGCCCGCAGCCCAGGTCGGCCACCTCCCCCCGTGGTCCCACCAGTTCGGCGAAGGCGCCCATCAGCGCCCGGTCCAGCGGTGTGCCGGCGCCGGTGGAACGGTGCAGGCCGGCGTAGTCCTCGGCGATGGTGTCGTAGAAGGCGCGGGTGGTGTCCAGGAAGCCGGAGCCGTGTGCGGGGCCCTGTCCGGTGTCGTCAGCCATGGCGCGGACCCTAACGGCAGCCACCGACAGCGGCGCCTCGTTCCGGTCTGCGGTCTGCGGTCTGCGGTCTGCCGTTTGCTGTCCGCCGTCTGCCGCCCGTGGCGTGGCCTGTGTGAGGTCCGGGTCCGGGAAGGGCAGGAGCCCCGTCGCCGGACCGGCGCGGGGCTCCTTGGGTACTGCTGTCAATCAGACAGGAGTGACATTCTCCGCCTGCGGGCCCTTCGGACCCTGCGTGACGTCGAAGGACACCTGCTGGTTCTCCTCGAGGGAACGGAATCCCTGAGCGTTGATCGCGGAGTAGTGGACGAAGACGTCCGGGCCGCCGCCTTCCTGGGCGATGAAACCAAAGCCCTTTTCGGCGTTGAACCACTTCACGGTTCCGGTAGCCATAAGCCCTCCTTGGGCCCAAAGGGTTGCCCTGCTCCAGAACCAGCAAGTGTGAAGACGGTGATTCCGCACAACTGCATATGTCTGAGAACGACGAGAGCCCGCGGTCACATGCTCCGCAGGCTCTGTACTGCAAGGGAAACCAAACTGCAACTTGCTGTGAGCCTAGCACGCAGGCCCCCTGGCGCAACAGAGGCCAAGATCACTTCACCCGGATGTTTGAACGTCTCGGCCGTTCGGCCGACGCCGGGGGGCGGCGGCGGGCGGATGCGGGGGGAGGGCTAGCCTCGCGATGTGGACAATTCTCGCACCCGGCCGCGCGTCGGCCACATTCAGTTCCTGAACTGCCTGCCCCTGTACTGGGGGCTCGCGAGAACGGGCACGCTCCTCGACTTCGAGCTCACGAAGGACACCCCGGAGAAGCTCAGCGAGCAGCTGGTGCAGGGCGGTCTCGACATCGGTCCCGTCACCCTGGTCGAATTCCTCAAGAACGCCGACGACCTGGTCGCCTTCCCCGACATCGCCGTCGGCTGCGACGGCCCGGTCATGTCGTGCGTGATCGTTTCCCAGGTCCCGCTGGACCGCCTGGACGGCGCCCGCGTCGCCCTCGGGTCGACCTCGCGCACCTCGGTCCGTCTCGCCCAGCTGCTGCTCGCCGAGCGCTTCGGCGTGCAGCCCGACTACTACACGTGCCCACCGGACCTCAGCCTGATGATGCAGGAGGCCGACGCGGCCGTCCTGATCGGCGACGCGGCCCTGCGCGCGAACATGATCGACGGCCCGCGCTACGGCCTCGCCGTGCACGACCTGGGCGCGCTGTGGAAGGAGTGGACGGGGCTGCCGTTCGTCTTCGCGGTGTGGGCGGCGCGGAAGGACTACGCGGAGCGCGAGCCGCTGCTCACCCGCAAGGTCCACGAGGCCTTCCTCGCCTCCCGCAACCTCTCCCTGGAGGAGGTGGACAAGGTGGCCGAGCAGGCGGCCCGCTGGGAGGCCTTCGACGAGGAGACCCTCGCGCGGTACTTCACCACCCTGGACTTCCGCTTCGGCGCCCCGCAGCTGGAGGCGGTCACCGAGTTCGCCCGCCGGGTGGGCCCGACCACCGGGTTCCCGGCGGACGTGAAGGTGGAGCTGCTCCGGCCCTGACGCGCGCGGCATTCGCCCCAGGTCCCCGGGCGGGCGGCCCACTGCCCTGCTTCCAGACATCGGCGTACACCGGCGTACGGGGGGAGGGGTGGACGCCGTGCGGCCGCTCGGAGCCGACGCACCCGTGTCTCGGTCGGCTCCCCCGGCTGCCGTGGGGGTCGAGGGCAACCGTGCCGTCTGCAGCCGGGCGCTCCACACCGTCCGCCTCACGCCCGTCGGCGACGACCTCGGGTACGCGTCCGACAGCCAGGACTCGGGGCGGCCGGAGGCCCGGTTGTCGAAGACCGGGTAACCGAGCACGGCCCGTCGCGCTCACGACCAGGAGTACGCCGGTGCACCGCGGCCCGGACTCCGGACGATCCCCAACGACGGTCCTCAGGATCCCGGTAGGCTCGGCGCGCCCCGAACTCCCCACGCCGCGGCCCGTCCCGCCGCCCTCGACACAGGAGCCAGGACCCCGCCATGCCGCGCCGCCGCACCACCAGCCCGTCGAGCACGACGGGACCTCGCCCGGCTCCGAGGACGACGCCCGCCGGGGCCCTGCGCGACGAGCTGCCGCCGGCCCGGCGCGCGGGCGCCGCCGGATGACCATCGACCGCCTGACCGTCCTGGCCGTCCTGGCCGCCGCGCTCTGGGGCGCGGTGGCGGGGGCGCTGCTGCCCCGCGCGGCCTACCGCTTCTCCGCGTCCCCGGGAGAGCCGTGGCGCGAACGGTGCCCGGGCGAACACCCCGTCAGGGGCTGGCTGGGCCGGGCCCGGTGCGGGCGGTGCGCGGCCCCGACGGCGTCGTACGGGCCCCGTACCGCCTCCCTCGCCGCCGTCACCGCCCTCGTCTGCGCCGCTCTCGCCGCGGCCACCGGGACCCGCCCCGAAGTGGCCGTCTGGCTGCTGCTCGCCCCGGTCGCCGTCCTGCTGTCCGTCATCGACCTGCGGGTACGAAGGCTGCCCGACCCCCTCACCCTCCCGCTCGCCGGCGCCGCGCTCGCCCTCCTCGGCCTCACCGCGCTCGTGCCCGAGCACGCCGGCCGGTGGACCACCGCCCTGCTGGGTGCCCTCGCGCTCGGCGCCGGCTACTGCGTGCTGTTCCTCATCAACCCGGCCGGCATGGGCTTCGGCGACGTGAAACTGGCCCTCACGGCCGGTGCCTGCCTCGGCTGGTACGGCTGGCCGACGGTGATGCTCGGCACCTTCGCCGGCTTCCTGCTCGGCGCGCTCTACGGCGGCGCCCTCGTCGTCGCCCGGCGGGCCGGGCGCCGGACCGCCATCCCGTTCGGGCCGTTCCTGCTCGCGGGCCTGTTCCTCGGTGTCCTCGCGGGGGCCCGCGCGGCCTGAGCACGGACCCGTGAAAGGCCTGGCGTACGCTGGTCGCGTCCGTCCACAACCCTTACGAACCTTGCGAAAGGGACGCCGGTGACCGAGAAGGCCGACCTTCAGCCCATCCTCGACCGCGCCGCCGCCGGTGGTCGGATCACCCCCGAAGAGGCCCTCGACCTCTACCGCGACGCGCCGCTGCACGCCCTGGGCGCCGCCGCCGACGCCGTACGCAGGCGGAAGTACGCCGGTACCGAGCACATCGCGACGTACATCATCGAGCGCAACATCAACTACACGAACGTGTGCGTCACGGCGTGCCGGTTCTGCGCTTTCTACGCCGCGCCCAAGGACACCGCCAAGGGCTGGACCCGCGACCTCGACGACATCCTGCGCCGCTGCGCGGAGACGATCGAGCTGGGCGGCACCCAGATCATGTTCCAGGGCGGGCACCACCCCGACTACGGCGTCGAGTACTACGAGAAGCACTTCGCCGCCATCAAGAAGGAGTTCCCGCAGCTCGTCATCCACAGCCTGGGGGCGAGCGAGGTCGAGCACATGGCGCGGATCTCGAAGGTGTCGGTCGAGGAGGCCATCACCCGTATCCACGCCGCCGGGCTCGACTCCTTCGCCGGGGCCGGGGCGGAGCTGCTGCCCGAGCGTCCGCGCAAGGCCATCGCGCCGCTGAAGGAGTCCGGCGAGCGCTGGCTGGAGATCATGGAGATCGCGCACGGCCTGGGTGTGGAGTCCACCTCCACCATGCTCATGGGCACCGGCGAGACCAACGCCGAGCGCATCGAGCACCTGCGGATGATCCGGGACGTGCAGGACCGCACGGGCGGCTTCCGCGCCTTCATCCCGTACACCTACCAGCCCGAGAACAACCACCTGAAGGGCCGCACGCAGGCCACGCTCTTCGAGTACCTGCGGATGATCGCCATCGCCCGCCTCTTCCTCGACAACGTCGCCCACATCCAGGGTTCCTGGCTGACGACCGGCAAGGAGGTCGGCCAGCTCTCCCTGCACTACGGCGCCGACGACCTCGGCTCGATCATGCTGGAGGAGAACGTCGTGTCGTCGGCCGGTGCCAAGCACCGCTCCAACCGGCTGGAGATCATCGACCTGATCCGCAAGGCGGGGCGCGTCCCGGCGCAGCGGGCGACGACGTACGAGCACCTCGTCGTCCACGACGACCCGGCGAACGACCCCGTCGACGAGCGCGTCGTCTCGCACATCTCGTCGACGGCCATCGAGGGCGGCACGGCCCACCCGGAACTGAAGCTGCTCGCCTCCAACTGACGACCGGGGACCCGGGGACCGACGACCGGAGACCGGGACCGGGAACCAACGACTGGAGACCGGGGACCGACGACCGGGAACCGGCAGCCCGACAGCCGACGACTGACGACCGACCGACGACCGACGGGTGACGCCGCCGTGCTGACGATTCACGCCGCCGACGAGGTGCGGTACGCCTGGGACGACCGCGAGCCGGTCCAGGGCGGTGCCGTGGCCGTCGACGGCACCCGGATCGCCGCCGTGGGACCGCTCGCCGCACTGACGGAGCGGTTCCCGGCCGCGCGGGTGCGGCGCTGGCCCGGTGTGCTCGGCCCCGCGCGCGTCCACGAGGGCCCGCTGCCGGACGCCCCCACGCCGCGCGAGCGGGTGCACGCCGTGCTGAAGCTGGGCGCGGTGGCGATCCTGGAGGAGCACGCCGGCCCGCCCGGACTGCGGGCGGCGGCCGAGCGCAACGACGTCGTGGTGCTCGCCCGCCCCCGCCCCGCCGTCCTCACCGACCTCGGCCGGGCGGATCTCGCGGTCCTCGACGACACCGGCGCCTGCATCGCCACCGTGTGCGCGGGGCGCCTGGTGCACCGCAGGCGCTGACCGCGGCCCTAGGCCGTCGCACGCGGTCGTCAGCCGCCGAACGCCTCCCCGAACGCCCCCGCCTCCTGGGTCACGCCGCTGCAGTCGGTCGCCGCGTCGTCGGCGCCGGCCTCGTCCGTGCACTGCCGGTCGCGGAAGGACGCCCACATCGACACCCAGGCGATCCCCTTCTCCTGCGCGAAGGCGCGTACCTCGGCCGCGTCGGCGAGGGTGAACGTCTCACCGGCGACGTCGTTGACCCCGAGCATCGAGGTGAGCGCCATGCCCCGCCAGGCGTCCGCGTCCGAGGTCCCGAACACGTCCTGGAGCTGGGTGTGGGCGGCCTGCGCCGAGGTGAGGGCGTAGTCGCCCATGTCGCCGTCGTACGACTCGCCGTAGTTCA
This sequence comes from Streptomyces sp. JK94, assembly GCF_053613315.1. Taxonomy (NCBI): domain Bacteria; kingdom Bacillati; phylum Actinomycetota; class Actinomycetes; order Kitasatosporales; family Streptomycetaceae; genus Streptomyces; species Streptomyces sp. JK94. The sequence goes on from NZ_JBSICH010000015.1 coordinate 49,610, forward strand.
TGGTCATGAGGTTGACCGTGGAGACCTGTACGCCGTGGTCGTTGGCGGACGCCAGCAGCGCCAGGCTGTCGGAGTCCAGGCCGGAGGGCATCACCGGGAGGGTGAAGGAGACCTCCAGGTCGCTCCGCTCCTCCTGGAGCAGCGCGATCGCCTCCGAGCGCAGGGCGGCGGACGCGGTGTCGGCCAGCTCGTCGCCCTCGATGTCGAAGTCCGCCCGCGTGGCACCGGCCGCGTCCAGCGCCTCGCCGTACGCCTCCGCCAGGTCCGTCGCGTTGCCGCAGACCGCCGCCAGCTCCTCGCCGGAGGCGCCGCCGAAGGAGACGCGGAGGGTGGCGCCGGACTCCTTCAGCCGCTCCACGCGGGAGGTGGCGGAGGCGTCGTCGATGTCCTGCACCCCGTTCCAGCGCGGGACGCAGTCGTCACCGGAGGAGAGGACGAACGCCAGGTTGTACGTCGTCGGCGAGCCCGCCGAGTCCTGGTCGGACGCCGTGGTGGCGCTGACGTAGGGGGCATAGGCGGTGCCCGGCGCGGACGTCGTGGCCGACGCGGACGGTGTCCCGGCGTCCGCGTCGGACGTGCCGTCGCCGTCCTGCGCGGAGCAACCCGCCGTCGCCAGGGCGAGCAGCAGGGCGCACCCGGCAGCCGCCTTCCGGTAAGCCCTCATGTGCGTACGCTCCCGTTCTCGTCTTCGGACGTTGTCGTCGTCGGGCAGGCGAACGTCTCACAGGAGGCTTGGCCTTTCCTGAGGAAAGCGGGCGGTTTTCCCCCGTCCCACAGGACACGGACAGGCTGCGTCGCCATTCACCGGAATCGCACAAGGAGTTCCGAGGTCGCGGCAGGGGAAGCTCCCTACCGTCCGGGGAATGCACTCCGAGCCTGCCATCGAAAGCCGCCCCGCCCTGGGTGAGAAGCCCGTGCGCGGTCGCCGTCGTCGACGCGGCGGCGGACCCGCCGAAGGGCCCGTCTTCGTCGACAACTCCGGACGCCGCGCCAGGCTGCTGCGCCGGCTGGGTCTGCTCGTCGGGGCCCTCTGTGTCGGTTACGCGGCCGTCCTGGGCCTCGCCTTCGTGGGCATCGGCACCTCGGTCAGCCCCTCCTCGCTGCTGCCCTTCGGGGCCGGCGGGGGGAACGGCCCCGGACCCGGTCCGGGAGCCGGCCCGATGGGCGGCCTGGCGCCCACGGGCGCCCCGCCCTCCGGCGCGGCCGTGCCCGGCGGGCCCCCCAGCGCCACCGCCTCGTCCAGCGCCGGTACCACCGCCACGCCCAGCGACTCGGCCACGCCCAGCGCCGACACCTCGGCCACGCCCACCGCCACCGCCTCCACCGACTGACCGGGAACGCCGCCACCCCCATGACCACGCCCACGCCCCCCTCCCCGCCCGCCCGGGGCCGCCGCCGTGCCCCGACCCGCATGGAGCGCGCCGCCGGCCGGGCCGCCGCGCTGCAACGCCCGCGCGTCCTCCTCGCCCTGCTGCTCCTGCTCGCGCTGACCTGCGTGATGCTGCTCGACGGCTATCTGCGCGCGGAGGTCGGCGGCGACCAGCGTGTCCGCTCCAGTGCCAGTGCCGGCGACGTCCCCGACGAGGTCCTCGAGGGCGGGCCGATCCTCACCTTCCCCGGCGGACAGGCCACCACCGTCTCCGTCCCGGACAAGACGATCGCCCTCACCTTCGACGACGGCCCGGACCCCACCTGGACGCCCCAGGTGCTGGAGATCCTGGAGGAGTACGACGTACCCGGCACGTTCTTCCTGGTCGGCTCGATGATCGCGCGCTACCCGGACATCGTCGGGGACCTGGTCGCGCAGGGCAGCGAGGTGGGCGTCCACACCTTCACCCACGTCGACCTCTCCTACCAGAGCGAGGCCCGCGTCACGCGCGAGATCGAGCAGACCCAGCTCGCCCTCGCCGGTGCGGCCGGCATCACCACCACGCTGTTCCGGGCGCCGTACTCGTCCGAGACGGACGCCATCGACAACTACAGCTGGCCCGTCTACGAGCAACTCGGCGAGGACGGCTACACCAGCGTCTTCATCGACACCGACAGCGACGACTGGAAGCAGCCCGGCGTCTCGAAGATCGTCGAGGGGGCCACTCCGGCGGACGGCGAGGGCGCCTCCGTCCTCTTCCACGACTCCGGCGGCGAGCGGTCGCAGACGATCGAGGCGCTGCCGAAGTACATCGAGAAGATGAAGGCGAAGGGCTACACCTTCACCACCATCAGCGGTGTCATGGCCGAACAGCAGCCCTCCGGCGGGCCCGCCCCGCAGGCGTCCGGCTCCGGGGGCGGCCTGCAGGCGGCCCACCACGAGGCCACCGGCACGGTCCTCTGGGAGGGCAGGGCGCTCGTCGCGGCCGTCGCCGTCGCCGAGTGGACGGTGCCGGTCCTGTCGGTCGGACTCGTGGTCGTGGGCGTGGCCGTCATGGGCCGGTTCGGGATGATGCTGCTGCTCGCCCGCCGCCACTACCGACAGCGCAACAGACGGCGCTTCAGCTGGGGGCCGCCCGTGGCCGGCCCGGTGAGCGTGATCGTCCCGGCGTACAACGAGAAGGAGTGCATAGCCAACACCCTCCGCTCGCTGGCGGAGAGCACCCACCCCATCGAGATCATCGTCGTGGACGACGGTTCGACGGACGGCACGGCCGAGATCGCCGAGTCCCTGGGACTGCCGGGCGTCCGCGTCGTCCGGCAGGCCAACGCCGGCAAGCCCGCCGCCCTCAACAACGGCGTCCGCAACGCCCGGTACGACATCGTCGTGATGATGGACGGCGACACCGTCTTCGAGCCGGACACCGTACGGCACCTGGTCCAGCCCTTCGCCGACCCCTCGGTCGGCGCCGTCGCGGGCAACGCCAAGGTCGGCAACCGGCGCACCCTCATCGGCGCCTGGCAGCACATCGAGTACGTGATGGGCTTCAACCTCGACCGGCGCATGTACGACCTGCTGCGCTGCATGCCGACCATCCCCGGCGCGATCGGCGCGTTCCGCCGCGAGGCGGTCCTCCAGGCCGGCGGCATGAGCGACGACACCCTCGCCGAGGACACCGACATCACCATCGCCCTGCACCGCGCCGGGTGGCGGGTCGTCTACCAGGAGCACGCCCGGGCCTGGACGGAGGCACCGGGCTCGCTGAAGCAGCTCTGGTCGCAGCGCTACCGCTGGTCGTACGGCACCATGCAGGCGCTGTGGAAGCACCGCGGTTCCCTGACGGACAAGGGGCCCTCGGGCCGCTTCGGGCGGGTCGGCATGCCGCTGGTCGTGCTCTTCCAGGTCGTCACGCCGGTCTTCGCGCCGCTCATCGACGTGTTCACCGTCTACTCGATGCTCTTCGTCGACTTCCGGGCCGCCCTGCTGGCCTGGCTGGCGGTGCTGGCCGTGCAGCTCGTGTGCGCGGCGTACGCCTTCCGCCTCGACCGGGAGAAGTACCGGTACCTGCTGATGATGCCGCTCCAGCAGCTGGCGTACCGGCAGATGATGTACCTCGTCCTCATCCACTCCTGCGTCACCGCCCTCACCGGCGGCCGGCTGCGCTGGCAGAAGCTGAAGCGGACCGGCGAGGTGGGGACGCCGGCCGGCCCCGCGGGCACCGGGTGATGGGAGCGCACAGCAAGAGGGCCGCGCGCCGCGCTCCCGCCGGGGGCGCGGCGCCGGCGGCTGCCAGGGAGGGGGTGGCGGGGGGCAGCCATGGCGGATCGTGCTGGGGCGTGCGAGGCCGGCCGCGGTCCTCGTCTGTCCCGCGCCGCGCTCGCCTGCGGCGGCTGGTACGCCTTCGCGCACCGGGCCGAGTACGGGCACGTACGACGTGGACGGCATCCCGCTCGCCCAAGCCCTCTGGTCGGCCGGGTTCGTGACGCTGCTGATGTACGCCAGGGCCCGGCCGGGCAACGGCTTCGCCGGGCGGGGCCGGCGACGGGGGCCCGCACGGCCGGCGAGGGACCGGCCGGTAAGTGTCCGGCCGGTGGGTGTCCGGCCGGCAGGTGTCCGGCCGGCAGGTGCCAGGCCGGTGGGTGTCCGGGCGGCGGGTGACCGGCCGGTGGGTGTTCTCAACGCGCGAGCCGTCACGGTCTCCCTCTGGCACGAGCTCGCGCCGATGGCCGCCGTTCCGCTGATCGACCGGTTCTGGGAGGTGCCCGCCTTCGAGGCGTACCTGCCGCTGGGCAGCCAGTGGTTCCTGCTGGGGGTGGGCTGGGTCCTGATCGCCGTGTTCGTCCTGCTGTTCGGGTGGGTGGAGGACGTCGCCGCGCGCAAGAGGCCGCGCCTGCTGCCGTGAGCCCGTGCTGCAACAATGGGGCCGTGACCCGCGCTTCCCTGAACAAGCAGCCGCACGAAGTCGCCTCGATGTTCGACCACGTCGCGGAACGGTACGACCTGACGAACGCCGTGCTCTCGCTCGGCCAGGACCGGGCGTGGCGCAAGGAGGTCGCCAGAGCCGTCGACGCCCGCCCCGCGCAGAAGATCCTGGACCTCGCGGCCGGCACCGCGACCTCCTCCCTGCCCTTCGCCCGCACCGGCGCCTACGTCGTCCCCTGCGACTTCTCCCTCGGCATGCTCCAGGTCGGCAAGGAGCGCCACACCTGGCTGCCCTTCACCGCGGGCGACGCGACGAGGCTGCCGTTCAGGGACGGCGTCTTCGACGCGGTCACCATCTCCTTCGGGCTGCGCAACGTGCAGGACACGGACGCCGCGCTGCGCGAGATGTACCGGGTGACGCGGCCCGGCGGCCGGGTCGTCATCTGCGAGTTCTCGCACCCGACGTGGACGCCGTTCCGGACCGTCTACACCGAGTACCTGATGCGCGCCCTGCCGCCGGTGGCCCGCGCGGTGTCGTCCAACCCCGACGCGTACGTCTACCTCGCCGAGTCCATCCGTGCCTGGCCCGACCAGCCGGCGCTCGCCCGGCGGCTGGCCAAGGCCGGCTGGTCCAAGGTGGCGTACCGGAACCTGACGGGCGGCGTGGTGGCGCTGCACCGCGGTTTCAAGGAGAGCTGAGGAAGACGCCGCGGGGCGGGCCGCCCCCGCCCGGTCCGGCCCGTCGGCCGGCGCCCGTGCTCACGACCGTGCCGGCGCGGGCGCTCCCAGGGGAAGCCGGTAGCAGTGCCCCTGCTGCTCGTCGGCCGGCGTCGTGAAGACCTCGGAGAGCCGCATGCCCAGCCGCTCCGTGACCGCGATGGACCGGGCGTTGCGCGCGTTGACCATCGCGACCACCTCCGCCACGCCCGCGGCACGCACCCGCTCCAGCGTCTGCCGGGCCGCCGCCGTGGCGTACCCCTTGCCCCAGTGGGCCCGCCCGAGACGCCAGCCGATCTCGATCTCGCCCTTGGGCCCCCACTCCTGCGGCCACGGCTGGGCGCCGGTGAAGCCGACGACCCGGCCCTCCTCGTCCACCATGGTCCACAGGCAGAAGCCGTGTTCGGCGTCGTGCCGGCGCTGACGGGCGGTGAGCTCCTCGTAGACGGACAGTTCCGCGGACCTCCCGCCGTGGAACTCCATGACGTCCGGATCGTCGAAGATCCGGTGCCAGGCGACGGCGTCCTCGTCGGTGGGGACGCGCAACCGTACGACGGGCAGAGCTCGGTTCACGGGGCAGCCCTTCAGCCGGGTGATCGGTGACGCTGAATAGACTGCCCATGTCCAGTGCCCGTCGGCACGCACATTTCGAACTCTGGGGAGATCCCGCCGTGACCGAGCCCCTCTCCGACAACACCGCCGATGTGATCGTCGTGGGCGCGGGGCCAGCCGGCTCCACCACCGCGTACTACCTGGCCAAGGCCGGACTCGACGTCCTCCTCCTGGAGAAGACCGCCTTCCCGCGGGAGAAGGTCTGCGGCGACGGGCTCACCCCGCGCGCGACCAAGCAGCTGGTGGCGATGGGCATCGACATCTCCGAGGAGGCCGGCTGGCTGCGCAACAAGGGCCTGCGCATCATCGGCGGCGGCTCCCGCCTCCAGCTGGACTGGCCCGATCTCGCCTCCTACCCGGACTACGGACTCGTCCGCAAGCGCGACGACTTCGACGAGCAGCTCGCCCGGCAGGCCCAGAAGGCCGGCGCGCGCCTCCACGAGCGCTGCAACGTCACGGCCCCCGTCGTCGACGACCGCACCGGCCGCATCACCGGCGTGCACGCCAAGCTGGGGGAGGAGAAGCGGGAGATCACCTTCCACGCGCCGCTCGTCGTGGCCGCCGACGGCAACTCCACGCGCCTGTCCCTCGCGATGGGCCTGCACCGCCGCGAGGACCGCCCGATGGGCGTCGCGGTCCGCACGTACTTCACCTCGCCCCGCCACGACGACGACTACCTGGAGTCCTGGCTGGAACTGTGGGACCGCCGCGGCCCCCAGGACCGCCTCCTGCCGGGCTACGGCTGGATCTTCGGCATGGGCGACGGCACCTCGAACGTCGGCCTCGGCGTGCTGAACACCTCCGACTCCTTCAAGGAACTCGACTGGCGCGAGGTCCTGAAGGCCTGGTGCGCGTCCATGCCCGAGGACTGGGGCTACACCCCGGACAACATGACGGGCCCGATCCGCGGCGCCGCCCTGCCCATGGCCTTCAACCGCCAGCCGCACTACACGAAGGGCCTGCTGCTCGTCGGCGACGCCGGCGGCCTGGTGAACCCCTTCAACGGCGAGGGCATCGCCTACGCCATGGAGTCCGGCCAGATCGCCGCCGACGTCATCGTCCAGGCCCACGCGCGGGCCACGCCGGCCCAGCGCGAGATCGCCCTCCAGCGCTACCCGCGCGTCCTGAAGGACACCTACGGCGGCTACTACACGCTGGGCCGCGCCTTCGTGAAGCTCATCGGCAACCCGAAGGTCATGCAGATCGCGGCCCAGCGCGGCCTCACCCACCCCGTCCTGATGAAGTTCACCCTCAAGATGCTCGCCAACCTGACGGACCCGACGGGCGGCGACGCGATGGACCGCATCATCAACGGACTGAGCAAGGTCGCGCCGAAGGCCTGATCAGCCCTGGGCCGGGGGGCGGGGCCGGGTGAGGTCCCCGACGGCCCCGTCGAGGGCCCGGGCGTTGGCGGCCCGGCGCACGAGGACCTCCGCGCGCCGGTCCGCCGCCTGCCGCAGCGCCGCCTTCCGGTCGCGCGCGGAGAGCCGGTCCAGGTAGACCCGGCCGTTCACGTGGTCGGTCTCGTGGGCGAGGCAGCGCGCGAAACAACCGGTGCCCTCGACGGCGAGCGGGGCGCCGTCCCTGTCGAAGCCCCGGACGACGGCCCGGTCGGGCCGCGGTACGGCCATGGTGGCACCCGGCACCGACAGACATCCCTCCCCCTCGTCGAGCAGCCGCCGCGCGGCGGGGCTCCAGCACGGGGTTGACGACATGCCCGACATGACGGACACCGTCGTCGTCCAGGCAGTCGTAGACGAACAGGCGCAGACCGACGCCCAGCTGATTCGCCGCCAGCCCCGCTCCCTCCGCGACGTACATCGTGCGGAACATGTCGTCGATGAGTGCGGCGAGGTCGGGCCCGAACTCGGTGACGTCCCGGCAGGGCCTGTGCAGCACCTCTTCGCCCACCTCGGTGACCCGGCGCACCGTCCCGCGCAGGGCCTCCGGCGCGAGCGGGGGGCAGGCGGCGGCGGGCCGCCCCTGTACGAACACACTCGGCATGACGTTCTCTCCTTCTTCGGCTCGTGGACGGGCCGGTGGGGACCAGCCCGCGCCGAGCATGCCAGGGGAGACCGAAGGACCGCTGCCCCCGAGCGGCCGCGGTCCTTCGTATGCCTGATGTGTACGGGCGCCCGACTACAGGACGCGCACCGCGCCACTCGGCGGGTCGTACGACAGCGACGCCTTGACGACGCCGGTGGAGGAGTTCTGCGCGCCGACGAACATGCCTCCGCCGACGTAGACGCCCACGTGGTACGCGCTGCCCGCGCCACCCCAGTACAGGATGTCGCCCGGCTGGAGGTTGTCGAGCCCCACCTGGGTGCCGGCGGTCGACTGGGCCTGGGAGACGCGCGGAAGGCTGATGCCCACCTGCTTGAAGGCGGTCTGCACGAGACCGGAGCAGTCGTAGGCGGACGGACCGGTGGCACCGGAGACGTACGCCTTGCCGACCTGGGCCTGCACGAACGAGACGACCGCGGCGGCGGAACCGGTGGCCGTGGACGTGCTGGCGCCGGCGCCGGCCACGCCGCTGCCCGTGCTGTCCGAGGACCCGGTGTCCACGGAGGCGCTCAGGGTGGCGCGCTCGGTGCTGCGCGCGGCACGCTCGGCGGCCGCCTCGCGTGCGGCCTCCTCGGCCTTCTTCTTCTCCTCCGCGGCCTTCTTCTTGGCCTCCGCGAGGTCCGCCTCGGCCTTCTTGGCGGCCTTGGCGGCGGCCGCGTCACGCTCGGCCTGCAGCTCGTAACTGGCGGCCGCCTGCTGCGTGACGTCCGCGGACTGGGCGACCTGAGCGGCCAGGTCGGCCGTCAGGGTGGGCAGTTCGAGGGTCTGCGTCACCGGTTCTGCCGCATTGGCCGAACCCGACGCCCCGGCCACTGCCAGGGTGCTGAGGACGCCACCGGCAACTCCGGCCCGCATCGCGATGGTCGACGCGCTGCGGCGGGGCTTCCGGTGGCTGCGTATGTGAGCGGTGTGGGACATAGGGACAACCGGTATCAGGAGCTCCTCCATACCTACAAGAAACGTGTGCTGCGCCACAGTTGTTCAACCGGGTCCCGAATCCCGGGCGTGTCGCCTCCTATTGGCGCCCTAACGGACATTGCGGGCGGGTCGTAACCAGCCTGTGATCACGGCCTTTGATCGTTACGCCCGAATTGCCCCGCGCCTACCACTTGTTGAAGCAGTTGGCCAAGCCCGGTTTTCAGACGCCTCTCATGAATGTGGCGCAGGTCACGGAACGGTTGCCCCGCCGGTCGCGTCCGTGTCGTGCGAGCCGGGTCCGCGGAACTCGTGAACGCGCGCACGTGTCCACATCGCGCCCCACCCTCCCCCTGATGTGTGAACGCGCCCTCTATCAAGTGATCCCGCCCCGCGCGAATTTGCATGCAAGGGAAGCATCTTGATATGGAGACACTCGCCTCCGGTGCCTCCTGGCCAGCGGCGACGATCGAAAATGTCACCTCTCGTGATCAACTGAATGCTTCTTGTGTGAAGATCACCGCTCATCCGACTTCATGATCCTTCGTCAGGTGGTGGAGATCACAAAGCTTGTGCAATACCCCGTGTCGCAGATCACAGAGTGGCAGGCATAGGATGCGAGGCAGTTGGGCTTGTGACCTGCTTCACATGTTCGCGATCTTCGCTGGGACGAGCGGGGTTCGTGGGGTTGCTGAGGCTGTGGTGAGCCCGATGCAACCGCCAGCAGTCAGTGCCGACTGAGAGGAGCGAGGAGCGGTGAACGCGTATGCGCCCATCCTCGTACTGGGAGCCCTCGGGGCAGGCTTTGCGATCTTCTCCGTGGTGATGGCCACGCTGATCGGTCCGAAGCGGTACAACCGGGCGAAGCTCGAGGCCTACGAGTGCGGCATCGAGCCGACCCCCACGCCGGCCGGCGGCGGGCGCTTCCCCATCAAGTACTACCTGACGGCGATGCTCTTCATCATCTTCGATATCGAGATCGTCTTCCTCTACCCCTGGGCCGTCACCTTCGACGCCCTGGGGATTTTCGGGCTCGTGGAGATGCTGCTCTTCGTGCTCACCGTCTTCGTCGCGTACGCGTACGTATGGCGGCGCGGCGGCCTGGAATGGGACTGAGGGGCCTCTGACATGGGACTCGAAGAAAAACTGCCGAGCGGCTTCCTGCTGACCACCGTCGAGCAGGCCGCGGGCTGGGTACGCAAATCGTCCGTCTTCCCCGCCACGTTCGGCCTCGCCTGTTGTGCCATCGAGATGATGACCACCGGCGCCGGCCGCTACGACCTGGCGCGCTTCGGCATGGAGGTCTTCCGCGGCTCACCGCGGCAGGCGGACCTGATGATCGTCGCGGGCCGGGTCAGCCAGAAGATGGCGCCGGTGCTGCGGCAGGTCTACGACCAGATGCCGAACCCGAAATGGGTGATCTCCATGGGGGTCTGCGCCTCCTCGGGCGGCATGTTCAACAACTACGCCATCGTCCAGGGCGTCGACCACATCGTCCCGGTCGACATCTACCTTCCCGGCTGCCCGCCGCGGCCGGAGATGCTGATGGACGCCATCCTCAAGCTCCACCAGAAGATCCAGGGCTCCAAGCTCGGCGTGAACGCCGAGGAGGCGGCCCGGGAGGCGGAGGAAGCGGCGCTCAAGGCCCTGCCCACGATCGAGATGAAGGGGCTGCTGCGGTGAGCGACGCGAACAACACCGCGGGTGACGCGGACGGGGTCAACCCCGAGAAGGACCTGTCCGCGGAGAACCTGCCGGGCCAGCGCGGCCGGGGCGGTGAGGAGATCCGCGTCCAGCGCGGAATGTTCGGCGCCGACAACGGCGGCGACACCTCCGGCTACGGCGGCCTGGTCCGCTCCATCCGGCTCCCCGGGCCGGCGAGCAGGCCCTACGGCGGCTGGTTCGACGAGGTCGCCGACGAGCTGGAGGGCGCCCTGGAGGAACAGGGACTCCTGCCCGGCAACGCCATCGGGAAGACCGTCGTCGACCGCGACGAGCTGACCTTCCACATCGAGCGCGAACACCTGGTCCGCGTCGCCCGCACCCTGCGCGACGACCCGGCCCTGCGGTTCGAACTGTGCACCGGCGTCAGCGGCGTCCACTACCCGCACGACAAGGGACGCGAGCTGCACGCCGTCTACCACCTGCGCTCGATCACCCACAACCGGCTGATCCGCCTCGAAGTCAGCGCCCCCGACGGCGACCCGCACATCCCGTCGCTGGTCCCCGTCTACCCGACGAACGACTGGCACGAGCGCGAGACCTACGACTTCTTCGGGATCGTCTTCGACGGCCACCCGGCCCTGACGCGGATCATGATGCCGGACGACTGGCAGGGCTTCCCGCAGCGCAAGGACTACCCCCTCGGCGGCATCCCCGTCGAGTACAAGGGCGCCCAGATCCCGGCTCCGGACCAGCGGAGGTCGTACTCGTGAGCAGCACACAGTCAGCGTCCGCGGCTTCGGCGCGCGAGACCACCGAAGGCACCGTCTACACGGTCACCGGTGGCGACTGGGACGAGGTCGTCCAGTCCGCTGCCCGCGCCGACGACGAGCGCATCGTGGTCAACATGGGCCCTCAGCACCCCTCCACGCACGGCGTGCTCCGCCTCATCCTGGAGATCGACGGCGAGACGGTCTCCGAGGCCCGCTGCGGCATCGGCTACCTGCACACCGGCATCGAGAAGAACCTCGAGTACCGGACCTGGACGCAGGGCACCACGTTCGTGACGCGCATGGACTACCTGACGCCGTTCTTCAACGAGACGGCGTACTGCCTGGGCGTCGAGAAGCTCCTCGGCATCGAGGACCAGATCCCGGACCGGGCCTCGATCGTCCGGGTCCTGCTGATGGAGCTGAACCGGCTCTCCTCCCACCTGGTCTGCATCGCCACCGGCGGCATGGAACTGGGCGCCACCACGATCATGATCTACGGCTTCCGCGATCGTGAACTGGTACTCGATATCTTCGAGCTGATCACCGGCCTGCGGATGAACCACGCGTACATCCGCCCGGGCGGACTCGCCCAGGACCTGCCACCCGGCGCGGTGGACCAGATCCGCGAGTTCGTGAAGAAGATGCGGAAGAACCTCCCGGAGTACGACAAGCTCGCCACCGGGAACCCCATCTTCAAAGGCCGCATGCAGGACGTCGGCTACCTCGACCTGGCCGGCTGCATGGCCCTCGGCGCCACCGGCCCGGTCCTGCGCTCGACCGGCCTGCCGCACGACCTGCGCAAGAGCCAGCCGTACTGCGGCTACGAGACGTTCGACTTCGACATCCCGACCGCCGACACCTGCGACTCCTACGGCCGCTTCCTGATCCGGCTGGAGGAGATGCGCCAGTCGCTCCGGATCGTCGAGCAGTGCCTGGACCGGCTCCAGCCCGGCCCGGTGATGGTCGCCGACAAGAAGATCGCCTGGCCCGCCCAGCTCGCCCTGGGGCCGGACGGCCTGGGCAACTCCCTCGACCACATCAAGAAGATCATGGGCACCTCCATGGAGGCCCTGATCCACCACTTCAAGCTGGTCACCGAGGGCTTCCGCGTGCCGCCGGGACAGGCGTACACGGCGGTCGAGTCGCCCAAGGGCGAGCTGGGGGTGCACGTCGTGTCCGACGGCGGCACCCGCCCCTTCCGGGTCCACTTCCGCGACCCGTCCTTCACCAACCTGCAGGCCATGGCGGCGATGTGCGAGGGCGGCCAGGTCGCCGACGTCATCGTCGCGGTGGCGTCCATCGACCCCGTGATGGGAGGCGTCGACCGGTGACCACCTCTTCTTCGGAGCGGGGCGTCAGCCTGGGCATGCCGGAACTGCCCGCGCCCGCCTACCCGGACGACGTCCGGGCCCGGCTGGAGACCGACGCGCGCGAGATCATCGCCCGCTACCCGGACTCCCGGTCCGCCCTCCTGCCCCTGCTGCACCTCGTGCAGTCGCAGGAGGGACACGTCACGCGCACCGGGATGCAGTTCTGCGCGGACATGCTGGACCTCACCACGGCCGAGGTCACCGCGGTCGCCACCTTCTACACCATGTACCGGCGCAGGCCGAGCGGCGACTACCAGGTCGGGGTCTGCACCAACACGCTGTGCGCGGTCATGGGCGGTGACGCGATCTTCGAGTCCCTCCAGGAGCACCTGGGCGTCGGCAACGGCGGGACCACCGAGGACGGCAAGGTCACCCTGGAGCACATCGAGTGCAACGCGGCCTGCGACTTCGCCCCGGTCGTGATGGTCAACTGGGAGTTCTTCGACAACCAGACCCCGGCGAGCGCCCGGGGCCTCGTCGACGACCTGCGCGCGGGACGGCCGGTCACGCCCACACGCGGTGCCCCGCTGTGCACCTTCAAGGAGACCGCCCGGATTCTGGCGGGCTTCCCCGACGAGAGGGACGGCGCCGCCGCGGCCGGCGGCAGCGCGGGTCCCGCCTCCCTGGTCGGCCTGAAGCTGGCCAAGGGGGAGACGTCCGCCGCGCGCGTGGTGCACCCGCGGGACGGCGGGCCGCACGACGCGCCCCGGGACGTGCACGACCCGTCCCCGGCGGAACACCTCAGCTCGCACGACGCGCCGCAGGACACATCGGCATCCGACCCTTCCCACCCGGCAGGGCCTACCGCCGAGGAGGGGGAGTGATGACCGTGGCAGCCGAGATCAAGGGCACCAGCCCGGAGAAGCTGCTCGCACCCGTGCTGTCGGCCTTCTGGGACGAGGACGAGTCCTGGACTCTCGACGTCTACCGGAGGCACGAGGGGTACGAGGGGCTCCGCAAGGCGCTGGCGATGTCGCCGGACGACCTGATCGCGTACGTCAAGGACTCCGGTCTGCGCGGACGCGGCGGCGCGGGGTTCCCGACGGGGATGAAGTGGCAGTTCATCCCCCAGGGGGACGGCAAGCCTCACTATCTAGTTGTCAACGCCGACGAGTCGGAGCCGGGGACCTGCAAGGACATCCCGCTCCTCTTCGCGAACCCGCACAGCCTCATCGAGGGCATCGTCATCGCGTGTTACGCCATCAGATCGTCGCATGCCTTCATCTACCTGCGTGGTGAAGTCGTGCCAGTGCTGCGGCGGTTGCACGAGGCCGTGCGCGAGGCCTACGCGGCCGGATTCCTCGGCGAGAACATCCTGGGCAGCGGACTCGACCTCACCCTCACCGTGCACGCGGGCGCGGGCGCGTACATCTGCGGTGAGGAGACCGCGCTGCTCGACTCGCTCGAAGGCCGCCGGGGTCAACCGCGGCTCCGTCCCCCCTTCCCTGCTGTGGCCGGCCTCTATGCCTGCCCGACTGTGGTGAATAACGTCGAGTCGATCGCGTCGGTTCCCGCCATCCTGAACAAGGGCAAGGACTGGTTCAGGTCGATGGGCAGCGAGAAGTCCCCGGGCTTCACGCTCTACTCCCTCAGCGGCCACGTCGCGAGCCCCGGCCAGTACGAGGCGCCACTCGGTATCACGCTGCGCCAGCTCCTCGACATGAGCGGCGGCATGCGCCCCGGCCACCGGCTGAAGTTCTGGACACCGGGCGGCTCCTCGACGCCGATGTTCACCGACGAGCACCTCGACGTCCCCCTCGACTACGAGGGAGTGGGCGCCGCGGGTTCCATGCTCGGCACCAAGGCGCTCCAGTGCTTCGACGAGACGACCTGCGTCGTCCGCGCCGTCACCCGCTGGACCGAGTTCTACGCCCACGAGTCCTGCGGCAAGTGCACGCCCTGCCGAGAAGGGACGTACTGGCTCGTTCAGTTGCTGCGCGACATCGAGGCCGGCAAGGGCGCGATGTCCGACCTCGACAAGCTGAACGACATCGCCGACAACATCAACGGCAAGTCCTTCTGCGCCCTCGGCGACGGCGCCGCCTCGCCGATCTTCTCCTCGCTCAAGTACTTCCGCGAGGAGTACGAGCAGCACATCACGGGCCGCGGCTGCCCCTTCGACCCGGCCAGGTCGACGGCCTGGGCCGACCACCGTACGGAGGTGAACGCATGACCGTGACCACCAGCGCTCCCTCCGGCGGGGGAGAGGCGGCGGTCCCGCCGGAGGACCTCGTATCGCTGACGATCGACGGAGCCGAGATCAGCGTGCCCAAGGGCACCCTGGTCATCCGGGCCGCCGAGCAGCTCGGCATCGAGATCCCCCGGTTCTGCGACCACCCCCTCCTCGACCCGGCCGGCGCCTGCCGCCAGTGCATCGTCGAGGTCGAGGGCCAGCGCAAACCCATGGCGTCCTGCACCATCACCTGCACGGACGGGATGGTGGTGAAGACCCACCTCACCTCGCCCGTCGCGGAGAAGGCCCAGCACGGTGTGATGGAGCTGCTCCTCATCAACCACCCGCTGGACTGCCCGGTCTGCGACAAGGGCGGAGAGTGCCCGCTGCAGAACCAGGCCATGTCGCACGGCCAGGCCGACTCCCGCTTCGAGGGGAAGAAGCGGACCTACGAGAAGCCCGTGCCGATCTCCACGCAGGTGCTGCTCGACCGGGAGCGGTGCGTGCTGTGCGCCCGCTGCACCCGGTTCTCCAACCAGGTCGCGGGCGACCCGATGATCGAGCTGATCGAGCGGGGCGCGCTCCAGCAGGTCGGCACCGGCGAGGGCGATCCCTTCGAGTCGTACTTCTCCGGCAACACCATCCAGATCTGCCCGGTCGGCGCGCTCACCTCGGCGGCCTACCGGTTCCGCTCCCGTCCCTTCGACCTGATCTCCTCACCGTCGGTCTGCGAGCACTGCTCCGGTGGCTGCGCGACCCGCACCGACCACCGGCGCGGCAAGGTCATGCGGCGGCTCGCGGCCGACGAGCCCGAGGTCAACGAGGAGTGGATCTGCGACAAGGGGCGGTTCGCCTTCCGGTACGCGCAGCAGCGCGACCGGCTCACCACGCCCCTGGTACGCAACGCCGAGGGCGACCTGGAGCCGGCCTCCTGGCCGGAGGCCCTGCAGATCGCCGCGCAGGGACTGCTCGCCTCGCGCGGGCGGACCGGTGTGCTGACCGGCGGCCGGCTCACCGTGGAGGACGCCTACGCGTACAGCAAGTTCGCGCGCGTGGCGCTCGACACCAACGACATCGACTTCCGCGCGCGCGTGCACAGCTCCGAGGAGGCGGACTTCCTGGCCTCCCGGATCGCCGGACGCGGCCGGGACCTCGACGGTACGGGGGTCACGTACGGCGCGCTGGAGAAGGCGCCCGCCGTCCTGCTGGTCGGATTCGAGTCCGAGGAGGAGGCGCCCGGCGTCTTCCTGCGGCTGCGCAAGGCCTGGCGCAAGCACGGGCAGCGGGTCTTCTCCCTGGCCACCCACGCCACACGGGGCCTGGGGAAGGCCGGCGGCACGCTGCTGCCCGCCGCTCCCGGCACCGAGACCGAGTGGCTGGACGCGCTCGCGAGCGGAGCCGGCCTGGCGGACGACGGGGCCCGGGCCGCCGAGGCGCTGCGCGCCGAGGGTGCCGTGATCATCGTCGGCGAGCGGCTGGCGTCCGTGGCCGGCGGTCTGACCGCCGCGGTGCGGACCGCCACCGCGACCGGCGCACGGCTGGTGTGGATTCCGCGCCGGGCCGGTGAGCGCGGTGCCGTCGAGGCGGGCGCGCTGCCGTCGCTGCTGCCGGGCGGGCGCCCGGCGACCGATCCCCGCGCGCGTGAGGAGGTCGCCGCGGCCTGGGGCCTGGCCGACCTCCCGCACCGCTACGGCCGCGACACCGGCGAGATCGTCGAGGCCGCCGCCCGGGGTGAACTCCAGGCGCTGCTGGTGGCGGGTGTGGAGGTCGCCGACCTGCCCGACCCGGCACGCGCGCGTGCGGCACTCGCCGAGGCCGGCTTCGTGGTGTCGCTGGAGTTGCGGCCCAGCGAGGTCACCGCTCTCGCCGATGTCGTGCTGCCCGTCGCCGCGGTCGCCGAGAAGGCCGGAACCTTCCTCAACTGGGAGGGCCGGGTGCGCTTCTTCGAGGCCGCGCTCAAGCCCGACCAGATGACCCGCCGCCTCGCGCCCGCCGACGCCCGGGTGCTCCAGATGCTGGCCGACGCCATGGACGTGCACCTGGGTCTGCCGGACCTGCGCACCACCCGCGCGGAGATCGACCGGCTCGGCCCCTGGGCCGGGCCGCGGGCCGCCGAACCGCTGCACACCGCCGGTGCGCTGCCGCGGCCGGCCGCCGGAGAAGCGGTCCTGGCCGGGCACCGGCTGCTGCTCGACCAGGGCCTCCTCCAGCAGGGCGACGAGGCGCTCGCCGGTACCCGGCACGCGGCACACGCGCGCGTGTCGGCCGCAACGGCCGCCGAGGCCGGCGTCGAGGAAGGCGACCTCCTGGCCGTGACCGGCCCCACCGGAGTCGTCGAACTGCCGTTGCAGATCACCGAAATGCCCGACCGGGTGGTCTGGCTCCCGCTGAACTCGGCCGGAGCCGGCGTCGCCTCGGACGCCGGGGTCCTGCCCGGCTCCCTCGTCCGCATCGGCCCGGCGACGCTCGCGGGCGCAGCCCCCAAGGAGGTGGAGGCATGAGTCCGTACCTCGCCGCTGAAGACCTCTCGATGTTCGGCACGGACCCCTGGTGGCTGGTCGTCGTCAAGGCGGTCTTCTGCTTCGCCTTCCTGATGGTGACCGTGCTGTTCTCCATCGTGTGGGAGCGCAAGGTCGTCGCGTGGATGCAGCTGCGCATCGGGCCGAACCGGCACGGTCCCTGGGGCATGCTCCAGTCGCTCGCCGACGGCATCAAGCTGATGCTCAAGGAAGACGTCGTCGTCAAGCGCGCGGACAAGGCCGTCTACGTCCTCGCACCGATCGTCGCGGCCATCCCGGCCTTCATGGCGATCGCGGTGATCCCGTTCGGGCCGGCGGGCAACGAGGTCTCGATCTTCGGTCACCGCACCGCGATGCAGCTCACCGACCTGCCGATCGCGATGCTGTTCATCCTGGCGGTCGCCTCGGTCGGGATCTACGGCATGGTGCTGGCGGGCTGGAGCTCCGGGTCGACGTACCCGCTGCTCGGCGGGTTGCGGTCCTGCGCGCAGATGATCTCCTACGAGATCGCGATGGGCGCCGCGTTCGCCTCGGTGTTCCTCTACTCCGGGTCGATGTCGACCTCGGAGATCGTCGCGCAGCAGAACGACCGCTGGTACATCGTGCTGCTGCCGGTCTCCTTCATCCTCTACATCGTCACGATGGTCGGTGAGACCAACCGCGCCCCCTTCGACATGCCGGAGTCCGAGGGCGACCTGGTGGGCGGCTTCAACACCGAGTACTCGTCGATCAAGTTCGCGATGTTCATGCTCGCCGAGTACGTGAACATGGTGACGGTCTCGGCGGTCGCCATCACCCTCTTCCTCGGCGGCTGGCGCGCCCCCTGGCCGGTCAGCACCTTCTGGGAGGGCGCCAACCACGGCTGGTGGCCGCTCCTCTGGTTCGTGGTCAAGGTCCAACTGCTGCTGTTCTTCTTCATCTGGCTGCGCGGCACCCTCCCCCGGGTCCGCTACGACCAGCTGATGAAGCTGGGCTGGAAGGTCCTCATCCCGGTCTCCCTGGTCTGGCTGATGCTGGTCGCGACCGTACGGGCCCTGCGGAACGAGAACTACGGCTTCGCCGACATCGCCCTCTGGATCGGCGGCGGCGTCCTGGTCCTGCTGCTGTTGTCCTTCGTGGTGGACATGTACCGCGACAAGGGCAGGCAGGCCGAGGGACCCGTCGAGGAGCCGGCCGCCTTCGACCCGATGGCCGGCGGCTTCCCCGTGCCCCCGATGCCCGGACAGGAGCTGCCGCCGGTGCCGCGACGCCGTCCGCGCCGGGAGCGGGAGCTGATTGTCAGTGGCGGGCCCGATACTCAGAGTGACGGATCTCTGGGCGGATCTACGGATGGAAAGGAGGCGTCCGATGGCTGAGGAACCGAAGGAGACCCAACCCGGTTTCCAGAATCCCGTGGCCGGCTTCGGCGTGACCTTCAAGGCCATGTTCAAGAAGCGGCTGACCGAGCAGTACCCGGAGCAGCAGAAGACCACCGCTCCGCGCTTCCACGGACGGCACCAGCTCAACCGCCATCCGGACGGCCTAGAGAAGTGCGTCGGCTGCGAGCTGTGTGCCTGGGCGTGTCCCGCCGACGCCATCTATGTGGAGGGCGCGGACAACACGGACGAGGAGCGCTACTCGCCGGGTGAGCGGTACGGCCGCGTCTACCAGATCAACTACGCCCGCTGCATCCTGTGCGGCCTGTGCATCGAGGCGTGCCCCACGCGCGCGCTGACGATGACCAACGAGTTCGAGCTGGCCGACTCCAGCCGCGCCAACCTCATCTTCACCAAGGAGCAGCTGCTCGCCGGCCTGGAGGAGGGCATGGTGGACTCGCCCCACGCCATCCACCCGGGCACGGACGAGCAGGACTACTACCGGGGCCTGGTCACCGAGGCCGCGCCCGGCACGGTCCGGCAGGTCCCCCACGCCGAGGGAGAGGTGGTCCAGGAGGCCGCCTCGACCTTCGGCGAGGAGGAACCGGCGTCGGAGGGGGTGATCCGCCGATGACCGGGCAGCTCGCCGCCTACTCCACCTCCACCGGGGAGGCCGTCCAGTTCTGGATCCTCGGTACGGTCGCCGTGATCGGCGCCCTGTGTACCGTCTTCATGAGGAGGGCTGTGCACAGCGCGCTCTGCCTCGCCGGAACCATGATCATCCTGGCGGTGTTCTACCTCGCCAACGGCGCCTACTTCCTCGGCGTCGTGCAGATCGTCGTCTACACCGGCGCGATCATGATGCTGTTCCTGTTCGTGGTGATGCTCGTCGGTGTCACCGCGGCGGACTCCCTGAAGGAGACCATCAAGGGCCAGCGCTGGCTGGCCCTTCTCTGCGGGCTGGGCTTCGGCGTCCTGCTGGTCGCCGGCATCGGCAACGCCTCCGTCACGGAGTTCACCGGCCTGGCCCAGGCGAACGCGAACGGCAACGTGGAGGGCATCGCGTCCCTCATCTTCACCAAGTACGTCTTCGCCTTCGAGATCACCGGTGCCCTGCTCATCACGGCCGCGGTCGGCGCCATGGTCCTCACCCACCGCGAGCGCACCGAGCGCGCCAGGACCCAGCGCGAACTGTCCGAGCAGCGCGTCCGCGAGGGCACGCACCTGCCGCCGCTGCCGGCACCCGGCGTGTACGCCCGGCACAACGCGGTCGACATCGCGGGTCTGCTGCCCGACGGCACCCCGTCCGAGCTCACCGTCAGCAAGACGCTGCGCGAGCGGGGCCAGATCCGCGACGTGTCCGCGGAGGCGCTCGACGACCTGAAGGCCCTGGAGCAGCGCGCCGAGGAGCGCCTGGAGCGGAAGGCGGTCGAGCCGGCCGACTTCGAGCGGTCGGAGGAGGCGTCGAAGTGAACCCGGTCAACTACCTCTACCTCGCAGCCCTGCTGTTCACGATCGGCGCCACCGGTGTACTGGTCCGGCGCAACGCGATCGTGGTCTTCATGTGCGTCGAGCTGATGCTCAACGCCTGCAACCTCGCGTTCGTCGCCTTCTCCCGCATGCACGGCAACCTCGACGGCCAGATCATCGCCTTCTTCACGATGGTCGTCGCCGCCGCGGAGGTCGTGGTCGGGCTCGCGATCATCGTGTCCCTGTTCCGTTCCCGCCACTCGGCCTCGGTCGACGACGCCAGCCTGATGAAGCTGTGAGGGGTCGCTAGAACCGTGTCTAATGCAGAGAACCTGATTGCGCTGCTGGTGGCGGCGCCCCTGCTCGGAGCGGCGGTCCTGCTGTGCGGCGGTCGCCGGCTGGACGCCGTCGGTCACTGGATCGGCACGCTGCTGGCCGCCGCGTCGTTCGTGATCGGCGTCGTCCTCTTCGCCGACATGCTCGGCGCCGACGCCGAGGACCGCACCCTGACGCAGCACCTGTTCAGCTGGATCCCGGTGGAGGGTTTCCAGGCCGACGTGGCCTTCCGGCTCGACCAGCTGTCGATGACGTTCGTCCTGCTGATCACCGGCGTCGGCTCGCTCATCCACCTGTACTCGGTCGCGTACATGGAGCACGACGAGCGGCGCCGCCGCTTCTTCGGCTACCTGAACCTGTTCCTCGCGGCGATGCTGCTGCTCGTCCTCGCAGACAACTACCTGCTGCTGTACGTCGGCTGGGAGGGCGTCGGTCTCGCCTCCTACCTGCTGATCGGCTTCTGGCAGCACAAGCCCAGCGCCGCCACCGCCGCGAAGAAGGCCTTCCTGGTCAACCGCGTCGGTGACATGGGCCTGTCCATCGCGATCATGCTGATGTTCCTGTGGTTCGGCACCTTCGCCTTCGGGCCGGTGCTCGGCGGCCACGGGGAGGCCGGGCTCGCGGGCTCGGCCGACGAGGGCAAGCTCACCGCGATCGCCCTGATGCTGCTGCTCGCCGCCTGCGGCAAGTCCGCCCAGGTGCCGCTGCAGTCCTGGCTCGGGGACGCGATGGAGGGCCCGACTCCGGTCTCCGCCCTCATCCACGCCGCGACCATGGTGACGGCGGGCGTGTACCTGATCGTGCGCTCGGGGGCCGTCTTCAACGGCGCACCCGACGCGCAGCTGGTCGTCGCCGTCGTCGGTGCGGTCACGCTGCTGTTCGGTGCGATCGTCGGTTGTGCCAAGGACGACATCAAGAAGGCACTGGCCGGCTCGACCATGTCGCAGATCGGCTACATGGTGCTGGCCGCGGGTCTCGGCCCCATCGGCTACGTCTTCGCGATCATGCACCTGGTGACACACGGCTTCTTCAAGGCCGGACTCTTCCTCGGCGCCGGCTCCGTGATGCACGGCATGAACGACGAGGTCGACATGCGCCGCTACGGCGGACTGCGCAGGTACATGCCGGTCACGTTCGTCACCTTCGGCCTCGGCTACCTCGCCATCATCGGGTTCCCGGGCCTGTCCGGCTTCTTCTCCAAGGACAAGATCATCGAGTCGGCCTTCGCCAAGGGCGGCACCGAGGGCTGGATCCTCGGCGGCGTGGCTCTGCTGGGCGCGGCCATCACGGCGTACTACATGACGCGCGTGATGCTGATGACGTTCTTCGGCGAGGAGCGCTGGCGCAAGGCCCCGACGCCGTCGCCCGCGCAGCCGGACGTGGAGCCCGCCGCGGAGACACGGGGCGAATACACGCCTCCCCACCCGCACGAGTCGCCGAAGGCGATGACGATCCCGATGATCGTGCTGGCCGTCGGCTCGGTGTTCGGCGGCGCGTTCTTCAGCATCGGCGACCGTTTCGTGCACTGGCTGGAGCCCATCACCGGGCACGACCACGGCCACGCGCCGATCAGCGCCCTGACGGTCACGATCTCCACGGTCGCCGTGATGGTCATCGGTGTCGCGGCCGCCTGGGCGCAGTACGGCCGCCGTCCGGTCCCGGCCGTCGCCCCGCCCGGTTCGCTGCTCACCCGGGCCGCCCGCCGCGACCTGCTCCAGGACGACTTCAACCACGTCGTCCTGGTCCGCGGTGGCGAGCACCTCACGCGCTCCCTGGTCTACGTCGACCACACCCTGGTCGACGGGGTCGTCAACGGCACGGCGGCCTCGGTCGGCGGCCTGTCCGGACGGATGCGCAAGCTGCAGAACGGGTTCGCGCGCAGTTACGCGGTCTCGATGTTCGGCGGTGCGGCGGTCCTCGTCGCCGCGACCCTGCTGATGAGGGCGGTCTGATACCGATGTCCTTTCCCCTGCTGACAGTCACGGCGGTGCTCCCGGCCGTCGGGGCCATCGCCACGGCCGCCGTGCCGGCCGCGAAACGCACCGTGGCCAAGTGGCTGGCGCTGCTGTTCTCGCTGGCCACGCTCGCGCTGGCGATCGCGGTGCTGGTCCGCTTCGACCCCGACGGCGACCGGTACCAGCTCACCGAGTCGCACTCCTGGATCCCGGACTTCGGCGTCCGGTACGAACTGGGCGTGGACGGCATCGCGGTGGCGCTCATCGCGCTGACCGCCCTGCTGATCCCGTTCATCATCCTCGCGGGCTGGCACGACGCCGATCCGCTGGAGACCGGCAGCAGCCGGTGGCGGCCGACGCAGGGCTTCTTCGCCCTGATCCTGGCCGTCGAGGCGATGGTGGTCATCTCCTTCGAGGCCACCGACGTCTTCCTCTTCTACATCTTCTTCGAAGCCATGCTGATCCCGATGTACTTCCTCATCGGCGGCTTCGGGGACCGGGCCCACGAGCACGGCGAGAAGACGGCCGCCACCCAGCGGTCCTACGCGGCGGTCAAGTTCCTCCTCTACAACCTGGCCGGCGGTCTGATCATGCTGGCCGCGGTGATCGGGCTGTACGTGGTCGCCGGGAACTTCTCGCTCACCGAGATTGCCGCGGCCCGGGCGAGCGGTGAGCTGGACATGGCGACCAACACCGAACGCTGGCTGTTCCTCGGCTTCTTCCTCGCCTTCGCGGTGAAGGCGCCGCTGTGGCCGCTGCACACCTGGCTGCCCAACGCCATGCAGGAGTCGACCGCCCCGGTCGCCGTGCTCATCACGGCGGTCGTCGACAAGGTCGGCACCTTCGCGATGCTCCGCTTCTGCCTCCAGCTCTTCCCGGAGGCCAGCAAGTGGGCGACGCCGGTGATCCTCGTACTGGCGCTGATCAGCATCATCTACGGAGCACTGCTCGCGGTCGGCCAGCGCGACATCAAGCGGCTGATCGCCTACGCGTCGATCTCCCACTTCGGCTTCATCGTCATGGGCATCTTCGCGATGACCAGCCAGGGCCAGTCCGGTGCGACGCTCTACATGGTCAACCACGGGATCTCGACCGCCGTGCTGATGCTGATCGCCGGGTTCCTGATCTCCCGGCGCGGCTCGCGGCTCATCGCCGACTACGGCGGAGTGCAGAAGGTCGCCCCGGTGCTCGCCGGCACCTTCCTGATCGGCGGCCTCGCGACCCTCTCCCTGCCGGGCCTCGCGCCCTTCGTCAGCGAGTTCCTGGTCCTGGTCGGTACGTTCACGCGCTATCCGGTGGTCGGCATCATCGCCACCTTCGGCATCGTGCTCGCCGCGCTCTACACCCTCGTCCTCTACCAGCGGACGATGACGGGCCCGGTGAAGCCGGAGGTCTCCGCGATGCCCGACCTGCGGGTGCGCGAGCTGGTGGTCGTGGCGCCGCTGGTGGCGCTGCTGATCCTCCTGGGCGTCTACCCGAAGCCCCTCACGGACATCGTCAACCCCGCGGTGAAGCAGACCATGTCCGACGTACAGAAGAAGGACCCCCAGCCTGAGGTGGAGGCGGCCAAGTGAGCGCAACAGCCGTCCACAGCCTGTGGACAACGGCGGCCGATCCGATCTCGAAGATCGACGCGCCGAAGATCGAGTACGGGCAGCTGTCGCCCACCCTCATCGTCATCGGCGCGGCCGTCGTCGGCATCCTGATCGAGGCCGTCGTGCCGCGCAGGTCCCGCTACTACGCGCAGGTGTTCCTGTCCGCCGTGGCGCTCGTCGCCGCCTTCGCCGCGGTCGTCGCGCTCGCCGCGAGCGGATACGGCACGACCAAGGCGGGCATCGCGGCGATGGGCGCCATCGCCGTCGACGGACCGGCCCTGTTCCTGCAGGGCACCATTCTGCTCACGAGTCTGGTCGGCCTGTTCACCTTCGCCGAGCGGCGGCTCGACCCGGAGGCGCACGGCAACCGCGTCGACTCCTTCGCCGCGCAGGCATCCTCCGTCCCGGGCAGCGAGAGTGAGCAGCGGGCGGTGAAGGCCGGGTTCACCACCACCGAGGTGTTCCCGCTGCTGCTCTTCGCCGTCGCCGGCATGCTGGTCTTCCCGGCGGCCAACGACCTGCTGACCCTCTTCGTGGCCCTGGAGGTCCTCTCCCTCCCGCTGTACCTGCTGTGCGCGCTGGCCCGCCGCAAGCGGCTGATGTCGCAGGAGGCGGCGGTCAAGTACTTCCTGCTCGGCGCGTTCGCCAGCGCGTTCACCCTGTTCGGCATCGCCCTGCTCTACGGCTACGCGGGCTCGATGTCGTACGGCACGATCGCGCAGGTCGTCGACGGTACCGTCCAGAACGTCACCCCGGCGCTCGCGGACACCATGGGCAACGACGCGCTGCTGCTCATCGGGGCCGCGCTGATCGTCATGGGTCTGCTCTTCAAGGTGGGCGCGGTGCCGTTCCACATGTGGACGCCGGACGTGTACCAGGGCGCGCCGACACCGGTGACCGGCTTCATGGCGGCGGCCACCAAGGTCGCGGCCTTCGGCGCCCTGCTCCGCATCCTCTACGTCGTCCTGCCCGGCCTGCGCTGGGACTGGCGGCCGGTGATGTGGGCCGTGGCGATCGTCACCATGCTGGCCGGCGCGATCGTCGCGATCACCCAGACCGACATCAAGCGGCTGCTGGCGTACTCGTCGATCGCCCACGCGGGCTTCATCCTCGCCGGTGTCATCGCGACCACGCCGGACGGCATCTCGTCCGTCCTCTTCTACCTGGCCGCGTACTCCTTCGTCACGATCGGCGCCTTCGCGGTGGTGACGCTGGTGCGCGACGCGGGCGGTGAGGCGACGCACCTGTCGAAGTGGGCCGGGCTCGGCCGCAGGTCGCCGCTGGTGGCGGCCGTGTTCGCGGTGTTCCTGCTGGCCTTCGCGGGAATCCCGCTGACCTCCGGGTTCTCCGGCAAGTTCGCCGTGTTCAAGGCGGCGGCGGAGGGCGGCGCGGCCCCGCTGGTCGTGATCGGTGTGATCTCGTCGGCGATCGCGGCGTTCTTCTACATCCGCGTGATCGTGCTGATGTTCTTCAGCGAGCCGCGCCCGGAGGGCCCGACCGTCGCGGTGCCGTCACCGCTGACGATGACGGCGATCGGCGTGGGCGTCGCGGTCACGGTGGTGCTCGGTGTCGCGCCGCAGTACTTCCTGGACCTGGCGGGGCAGGCGGGGGTGTTCGTGCGCTGACGCGGGCGTCCGCCGGTGTGACCGCGGCGGCCCGGCACCCTCGGGGGGTGCCGGGCCGCCGTCACGTGCGCGCGGGTCACTCGCCGCTGCGGCGTGCCGCTCGTCAGCGCTCCGACGGGACGGAGTCCCGCCGGGGCGATCGGACCGTCCGCTGGAAACGGACGGGTCCGGCGCGAACGGGGTGTACGAGGTCAACGAGGTGTACGAGGTGTACGAGGTAAACGGGGTGCACGAGGTGAACGACTGTGCTGTCCTCGACGCGGGTGACGGCCGTTACGGAGGTCGAGCCTGTGGATAACTCCGGGGCTGTCGGCGCGGACCCCTATCGTTGAGGCAGTGGTCGGGACAGGGCGGACCAGACAGACCGGACGGGACCGGATGGCCCGGACGGGCGGGGCAGGACGTACGGGGGCGAGGCGATGGGCGGGACGGGCGTGATCGGCGAGATGGCACAGGCGACACAGGCGGCGCAGGCGAAGGGTGGGGGCGCGGACAGCGAGGCGCTGGCCACACTGCACCGGGTCTTCGGGTATGAGGCCTTCCGGGGCGAACAGGAAGCGGTCGTCGAGCATGTGGTGGCGGGCGGGGACGCCGTCGTGCTCATGCCGACCGGCGGCGGCAAGTCGCTGTGCTACCAGATCCCCTCCCTGGTCCGGCCCGGCACGGGAATAGTGGTCTCGCCGCTGATCGCGCTCATGCAGGACCAGGTGGACGCCCTGCGCGCGCTCGGGGTGCGCGCCGGGTTCATGAACTCCACGCAGGACTTCGACGAGCGGCGCGTGGTGGAGGCCGAGTTCCTCGCCGGCGAGCTGGACCTGCTGTACCTGGCCCCCGAGCGGCTGCGGCTGGAGGGCACCCTCGACCTGCTCTCCCGGGGCAGGATCTCCCTCTTCGCGATCGACGAGGCGCACTGCGTCTCGCAGTGGGGCCACGACTTCCGGCCCGACTACCTCGCCCTGTCGCTGCTCGGCGAGCGCTGGCCGGACGTACCCCGGCTCGCGCTCACCGCGACGGCCACCCACGCGACGCACCGCGAGATCACCGAGCGGCTGGGCATGCCGGCGGCCCGGCACTTCGTGGCCAGCTTCGACCGGCCCAACATCCAGTACCGGATCGTGCCCAAGAGCGACCCCAAGAAGCAGTTGCTGAGCTTCCTGCGCGAGGAGCACGCGGGAGACGCGGGCATCGTCTACTGCCTCTCGCGCAACTCCGTCGAGAAGACCGCCGAGTTCCTCTCCCGCAACGGCGTCGAGGCGGTGCCCTACCACGCTGGCCTGGACGCGGGCACCCGCGCGGCGCACCAGTCGAGGTTCCTGCGGGAGGAGGGCCTGGTGGTCGTGGCGACCATCGCCTTCGGCATGGGCATCGACAAGCCGGACGTACGGTTCGTCGCCCACCTCGACCTGCCCAAGTCGGTCGAGGGCTACTACCAGGAGACCGGACGCGCCGGCCGGGACGGGCTGCCGTCGACGGCGTGGATGGCGTACGGGCTCAACGACGTCATACAGCAGCGCAAGCTCATCCAGTCCGGTGAGGGCGACGAGGCGTTCCGCCGCCGCGCCCAGTCCCACCTGGACGCGATGCTCGCCCTGTGCGAGACGTCCCAGTGCCGTCGCGGCCAGCTCCTCGCCTACTTCGGGCAGGAACCGGACCCGGCCGGCTGCGGCAACTGCGACACCTGCCTCACCCCGCCCGAGACCTGGGACGGCACGGTGGCGGCGCAGCAGGTGCTGTCGACGGTGGTGCGGCTGAAGCGGGAGCGAGGGCAGAAGTTCGGCGCGGGGCAGATCATCGACATCCTGCTGGGCAAGCGCACCGCCAAGGTGATCCAGTTCGACCACGACCAGCTCTCCGTGTTCGGCATCGGCGAGGAGCTGTCCGAGGGGGAGTGGCGGGGCGTCACCCGGCAGCTGCTGGCCCAGGGGCTGCTCGCGGTCGAGGGCGAGTACGGCACGCTGGTTCTGACCGAGGCCAGCGGGTCGGTGCTGCGGCGGGAACGCGACGTGCCGCTGCGCAAGGAGCCCGAGAAGCCGGCCGCGGCACGGGCGGCGGGTGGCGGACGCGGCGACCGCAAGTCCAAGGCCGCCGCGGTCGAGCTGCCCGAGGCGCTGGTCCCCGCCTTCGAGGCGCTGCGCGCCTGGCGTGCGGAGCAGGCACGGGAGCAGGGCGTCCCGGCGTACGTCATCTTCCACGACGCCACGCTCCGGGAGATCGCCACCGCCTGGCCCACCTCGATCGGGCAGCTCGGGGGCATCAGCGGGGTCGGCGAGAAGAAGCTGGTGACGTACGGGGAGGGTGTCCTGGCCGTCCTGGCCGGGCTTGAGGGACCGGCCCCCGCCCCGGCCGCCGCCAAGGCCTCCGCACCGGACCGGCCGTCGGACGGCCCGGGAGCGGCCGTGGACGACTGGCCCGAGGCCGAGCCGGAGCCGGACGACTGGATATAGGGGTGCACGGCGACGGCCGGCCGGGCCGATGCTGCCCGGCGCGGTCGGCCGCGTCGTCATGCCAGGGCCGTCAGGCCCGGGGCGAAGGTGATCAGCAGGGGGAGGAGGGGAACGAGGGCGGCCGTGGCCGTGGTCAGGGCCCGGTGCCGGGGCAGCAGTCGGGGCGGCGGCTCCAGGAGGCGGTCGACCCGCTCGCCCAGGAGGCGGTGGCTGGAGGCGCAGGACAGGACGCCCCGGTGCTGGTTCAGCTCGATCAGGGCCAGTGCCGTGGTCAGGTGGCCGCAGCGGCGGGAGGCGGTGTCGTCGGCGGAGAGTTCGACCAGGCGATGGGTCTGGTCGCAGAAGTGGGCGAAGAGCGGTACGTGCGGGAAGCCGGAGGCCAGGGCGGTGGACAGGTGCAGCAGCCAGTCGTGGCGGGCCCGGGCGTGCCCGCGCTCGTGGGTGAGGACGGCGTCGAGCTGATGGTCGGTGAGGCGCTGCAGGGCGCCGGTCGTGACGATCAGCTGGGGCGGGTGCCCGGGCATCCACCAGGCGTCCGGGTACTCGTCCTCCAGAACCAGCAGGGGGCCGCGGGCGGCCGGTAGACCGGCGGGCAGGTCGGGGGCGCGTTCCCGCAGGTGGGCGCGGGACCGGGCACGGCGGCGGCGGACCTCGACCAGTTCCCGGGCGAGCATGGCGGTCGTCCAGGCGGCTCCTCCCGCCAGCAGCAGGGTGAGGACCGCGGCCCAGAGCGGGCCGGCGGAGAGGTTGTAGGCCGCGGTCACCGCGGGCGGTGCCGGCGCGAAGAGCTGGGCGCGGACGGTACCGAAGACGGCGGTGGTGCCGAGGACGAGAGCCGTCAGGCAGCACAGCAGGACGGTGGCGACCAGGCACTGCCACACCCACAGCGCGACCACGGGTTCCCGCTCGGGCCACGCGGACCGGGTGAGGGCACGCGGCACCGGTACCGCCGCGGTCACGGCGACGACGAACAGCAGGAGCAGGCAGACGGTCATGCCGAGGGCTCCGGATCCTGGTCGGAAGGACGGCTCTGGCTGGACGGGGCTGTGCTGGGCTGGGCGGTGCACTGGTGCTGTGCTGTGCTGTGCTGGGCGGTGCTGTGCTGGGTCGGGCTGGGCGGTGCGCCGGGGCTGTGTGGTTCGGACTGGGCTGGGCGGTGCGCCGGGGCTGTGCTGGGACTGCGGTGGTCGCCCGGTGGTGCTGGCGCCGGTCGCCGGTCGCCGGTGCGTTGCGGGGCTCGGAGGGGTGTGCGGTTCCGAGCCGGGTAGCGCCACGAGCCGGGCGGTGGGGCGGACGTGCCGCGGGCACACCGCCCGACGCCAGTATGACGGTGCCGGGCGGTGTGCGTCAGCTGCCGACGGGCATCGGATCCGGACGCGCGAGGGCTACCGGCCCGCCGCCCGTCCGACCACCCGTCCGGTCACCTCGCCCAGCCCCACCCGGGTGCCGCCCGGCCCCGGGGCCCAGGCCGAGAGGGTCACCACGTCGCCGTCTTCCAGGAACGTCCGCTTGCCGTCGGGGAGTTCCAGCGGGTCGCGTCCGTTCCAGGTCAGTTCGAGCAGCGACCCGCGTTCCCGCTCGGCCGGTCCGCTCACCGTGCCCGAGCCGTAGAGGTCGCCGGTGCGCAGCGAGGCGCCGTTCACGGTCATGTGGGCCAGTTGCTGGGCGGCCGTCCAGTACATGGTGGAGAAAGGCGGCTCGGAGACGACGTGGCCGTTGACGGCGACGGAGATCCGCAGGTCGTAGCCGCCGGGCTCGTCGGGTTGCCCGCTCGTGTCGTCGAGGTAGGGCAGGAGTTCGTGCGTGCGCTCCGGCGGCGCCACCCGCGCCTCCTCCAGGGCGTCCAGCGGCGTGATCCAGGCCGACACCGACGTGGCGAAGGACTTGCCGAGGAACGGGCCGAGGGGGACGTACTCCCATGCCTGGACGTCCCGCGCGGACCAGTCGTTGAGCAGGCACAGCCCGAAGACGTGCTCGCGGAAGTCGCCGAGCGACACCGGGCTGCCCGCCTCGGACGGCACGCCCACCACGAAGCCGACCTCGGCCTCGATGTCGAGGCGCACGGACGGGCCGAAGACGGGAGCGGCGTCGGTGGGGGCCTTGCGCTGCCCGGAGGGCCGTACGACGTCCGTGCCCGACACGACCACCGTGCCGGAGCGGCCGTGGTAACCGATCGGGAGGTGCTTCCAGTTGGGGGTGAGGGAGTCGGCGGCGTCGGGGCGGAAGATCCGGCCGACGTTCCGGGCGTGGTTCTCGGAGGCGTAGAAGTCGACGTAGTCCGCGACCTCGAAGGGCAGGTGCAGGGT
The DNA here is from genome assembly GCF_053613315.1 of Streptomyces sp. JK94. Lineage (NCBI taxonomy): Bacteria > Bacillati > Actinomycetota > Actinomycetes > Kitasatosporales > Streptomycetaceae > Streptomyces > Streptomyces sp. JK94. The sequence goes on from NZ_JBSICH010000015.1 coordinate 79,792, forward strand.
CACCGAGGACAGGGGATGGAACAGCGGTTCCAGGGTCTCGCGGTGGGAGGGGACGGTCAGCCAGGCCGTCAGGGCCCGCCGCACGTCGGACCAGGCGGTGCGACCGGCCGCCAGCAGCGGGTTGAGGGTGGGCCGCGCCAGCAGGGAGGCGTACGGCGATCCGATCGCGTGGGCCGCCGCGCCGGCGTCGAGGACGTGGTCGCCGAGCCGGACGCCCACCGTCCGCTCCTGCGCGCCGTGGACCGAGAACACACCGTACGGAAGGTTGTGCGGGCCGAAGGGGTCGCCCTCGGGGACATCGAAGGGGGGCATCGGGTGCTGCCTCGCTTTCGTGCTCGCCATGTGCGCCGTGCGCGCCGGGTGCGTCGGGTGGCCACGTGGTTCGTGGCCGGGCCACACGTTACGGGTGGCGCCCCGGTCTTGGGCAGTGCGTGGGGAGGCGGCGGTGCGTGGCGGGTGGGGCGCACTCAGCTGTGCTGACGTGCGGGGGGAATGGTGCGGGCCCCGGCGCGGGAGGCGAGGCGGGCGACCAGTGGTGCGACGGGTGGGGCGGCCTCCCGCGCCGCCCGCGTACGCCCGCGTGCAGGCCCGCGGATGTGGCGCTCCGCTTCCGTTCGAGCACGGGTGGTTGTCCACAGGCCGGTAGGCAATCTTGACGGAGCGGTGCGAACTGGGCGACTCTGGGCGGGTGCCGGGGGGCCTCGGGGAGGGGGCCTCCAGCGGCGCGCCAGGGGGACGGATGGCCGTTGGGGAGGCCGGTCCGGGTTCGGTGCGGGGTGGTTCGCAGCCGATGAAACGGCTGGAAGAGACCATGCGCGGCCGACTCGGCCGGGAATGCGTGTACGTACCGTCATGCCGCTTCGCGCTGTACGCGGCACTGCGGCACTGGTGCCCGCCGGGCGGCCGGGTGCTGATGTCGCCGGTCAACGACGACGTCATCTTCTTCGTCGTGCTGGCGGCCGGACTGCGGCCGGTCCAGGCGCCACTCCGCCCGTCGGACGCCTCCATCGACATCGACGCCGTGCCGCAGGAGACGTGGGGCTCGCTGTCCGCCGTACTGACGACGAACCTGTACGGGAACCCGGACCCGGCGCCCGGGCTGCGGACCCGCTGCGACGCGTGGGGCATCCCGCTCCTCGAGGACGCGGCGCACGCCATCGGCAGCGAGGTGGGCGGCCGGCCGGTCGGGGCCTGGGGGGACGCCTCCTTCTTCAGCCTGTCCAAGCACGTCGGCGCCAAGGCCGGAGGCATGCTCGCGATCGCCGACCCGGGGCTGCGGGACGCGCTGGGGAAGACCTGCGACGACCTGCTGCTGCCCCGGCGTACGACGGCCGAACTCGCCTACGCCGTGCGGCCGTACGCGGAGGCCGCCGTGCGTGGGCTGGGGCTGCGCAGGGCCGCCTGGGCCACGATGCGGATGCTGGGGCGGCTGGAGCGCGAGGAGATCCGGATGCCCCTGCGCCCGCGGGAGCTGGCCCGCGCGATCGCCTCGGCACCCGACCTGGCCGCGCACGATCCGTGGGTCCGCGTGGACATGCACGACTACCGGCTGCGGGCGGGGCGGTTGCGGCTCGGGCGCGTCGGACGGCGGCTCGACGGGCTGGACGGCGTACTCGCGAAGTGCCGGTCGGGGACCGAGCTGCTGCTGTCGACGCGCTGGGCGGCACCGGCCGGACGGGAGGCGCCGAGGAGCAGGACGCCCGGCGGGGTGCAGCCGCTGTTCCGGGTGCCGCTGCTCGTGGCGGACCGGGACGCGGCGGTCCGCGCGCTGGCCCGGCGCGGCATCGTCGTCGGCCACCTCTACGATCCGCCGCTGGACGACTACGCGGGCGCGGCCTTCACCGACCCGTCCCCGTCCCCCGCGGGGGCGCGCTGGTTCGCGCGGCACGCGCTGCCCGTGGACCCGCTGCGCGCCCGTGCGACCGTCGCGGCGCTGGAGGAGTCCGGAGTACGGCCGGCCGAGGCACCGGAGGGGCTGGTTCCGTCCGGTGGCTGAGACCCGGGTCCACGAGACCGTCGCGGCACCCGCCGGTGGCGGCCCGACGTCACCCGAGAGCGGGCACGGCGGTGACTCGCTCTTCAAGAACGCCTACTTCCTGATGCTCAGCACCGGCGTCTCTGCCGTGCTCGGCCTGGGTTTCTGGCTCGTGGCCGCGCGCCACTACTCGGAGGAGGCCGTCGGACAGGGCTCCGCCGCCATCGCCGCCATGCGACTGCTCGCCAGCATCACGGCGACCACGATGATCGGCGCCGTGGTCCGCTTCGTGCCACGCGCCGGCCGTGCGACCGGACCGCTGGTATGGCGTGTGTACGCGGCCAGTTCGGTGGTCGTCGCCACGGCCGCGCTCGTCTTCCTGCTCACCCTCGACCTGTGGGGCACGTCCTACGCACCGCTGGGCACGGCCGGGGCGGGCGCGCTGTTCGTCGCGGCGTGCGTGGCCTGGGCGCTGCTCACCCTCCAGGACGGTGTGCTGACCGGGCTGCGCAAGGCCGAGTGGGTGCCCGCCGGGAACGCCGTGTTCTCGGTCGGGAAGCTGATCCTGCTGGCCCTCTTCGCCACCGCGCTGCCGGCGCTCGGCATCTTCGTCTCCTGGGCCGTGGCCATCGCCTTCTCCACCCTTCCGCTCGGCTGGCTGATCTTCCGCAGACTCATCCCGCGCCAGGCCGCCGCCGACCACGACGTGGAACCGCCCAAGGCCCGCGAGATGGGACGCTTCCTGGCCGGGGACTCGCTGGGCGCCCTGTTCAGCCTGGCGATGATCAACCTGCTGCCGGTGATGGTCGCGGTCAACTTCAGCGCCGCGCAGAACGGCTACTTCTACGTGGCCTACACCGTCGGCGGCACGATGGAGTTCATGGCCATCAACATGGCCTCCTCCCTCACCGCACACGCCTCGCACGACCCGCGCCGCCTCGCCGACGGCGTCCGCGGAGCGCTGCGCCGCATGGCGCTGCTGCTGGTGCCGGTGGTGCTCGTCCTCGTCGTCCTCGCCCCGCAGATCCTCGCGCCCTTCGACGCGGACTACGCCGAGCACGGTTCCACGGTTCTGCGTCTGCTGGCCCTCGCGGCGCTGCCGAGGATCGTGGTCGAGCTGTACATCGGGGTGCTGCGCGTCCAGGGGCGCACCGGCGTGCTCGCCGCCGTGCAGGGCGCCATGTGCGTCCTGGTGCTGGGCAGCGCCACGATGCTGTTCACGCCGGCCGGGATCGCGGGCGCCGGCTGGGCGGTGCTGGGGGGCATGACGGTGGTCGCGGTGGGCTGCGCGCCCGGTCTGCGCGCCACCCTGCGCGGCGGCGGCCGAGCGGCGGGTTCCGGTGGTGCCGGGGGCTCGGGCGGTTTCGGGGACACGGGGTCGCGGGGCGACCGGAAGCAGGGGGCCGCCCCCTCCTACGGCACTCGCTGGGCCCGGTTGAACGCCACCGCGGGATACGGCACGAACTGGGCGCGGCGGGTGGCGTACGAGCAGGAGCAGCCCGGCGAGGCGGCACGGGAGGACACGGTCGCCCTGTTCATCGGGCGCCCGGGTTACGAACGGGAGGCCCTGGAGGCGGACACCCTCGCGATGATCGTCCGGCGGCCCCGGGACTCCGGGGTCGGATTCGCGTCCGGGTCCGGGTCCGAGTTCGTGTCCGGGTCCGGGTCCGTTTCCGGGTCCGAGTTCGTGTCCGGGGACAACGGGGACGGTTCTCGGGACGGCGGTCGCGATGACGGGGACGGTTCTCGGGACGGTGGGCCCGACGACGGGGACGGCTTCCACGGTCGCGACGACGGCGTCGAGGTGGTGTCCGAGCGGCGTCTCAGACCGGTTCTGTGGCTGCTGCTCGGCGTCACCGCCATGGTCCTGCTGGTGGCGTTGCGCGGGCTGCCCTGGCTGAGCGGCGCGTCCGGGGCCGGGGCCGGGCTCACCGGACGGGAGGTGCTGCGGGGGCTGCCCCTGCCGGCACTGGTCGCGGGGGCCCTGCTGCTCGTGGTGTTCGCGGCGTCCGTGACCTTGTGCGCCTCGCCCGACCCGTGGCTGCCCGGCACTTCGTTGGCAGCCGTCGTCGTCGCCCTGTACGCGGCGCCCGTCGCCCTCGGCCGGGAACCGGACGCGGTGGCCGGGACGTTCTACGCGAAGACGGCCGGATTCCTCGCGGACGCGACGGGGCTCGACGGGCCCGGCCCCCTGCTGCGCTGGGCGCCGCTCGTCCTGCACCTGCTCTGTCTCGTACCGCTGTGGTCGCTGCTCGCGAAAGCGGGCGGCCGACTGCCGTGGCAGGGACGCTGGGGGGTTCTGTATCTCGCTGCGGTGGGGGGCTGGGTCTGGCACCAGGAGCTCGCGCCGGTCGCGCCGCCTCTCCTCCTGCTGCTCGTTCTCGTCGTCCTGCTCCTGCCGGTGCGCCGCCCGGCCTGCACGACGGATGTGACGGACGTGATGGATAGGACGGACACGACGAAGCCCGCGCACCGCACCAGACCGAACGGCATGTCCGGGGACTGACCAAGCGCAGAGCCGAATCGTCGGGGGGAGACCGTCGTGCGTCCGCCAGCAACTCCACGGGAGAGATCCGCTCCAGAGCCCGCGCCCGGGCCCCAGACCCCGGACGCGCCCGACCGGGTCGCACCGGGGCTCTCGGCCACGCCGCCCCCTTCGGACCAGCCGCCCCCCTCGGCCGCACGGGAGTTCTCGGACGAACCGACGCGCGCGGACGACGAGCCGACAGGCGTGAACAAGCCGGCACATGTGGACGAACCGGAAACCAGCGAGGCCGCCCGCACCTCGCAGGAGTCGGTCACCGCGACCTCGCAGGAAGCGTCCGCACGGCCGGTTCGTGTCACCGCACGCGCCCACCGCCCCCCTGCCCGGGAGCCCGCCGGCTTCGTCGCCGGGCCGCCCGTGACGGATCTGTCCGACCTCGCCCCCGCCGCCTGGCCGGCCCGCGTGGCAGCGGCCTGGCCGGCCGTGCCCCTGATCGTCGCGCTGTCCCTGTGGGTCCACGCGATGCGTCACACCGACGTCTCCGCCCTGGACGACTTCGGTCTCGTCAGCGCGCTGCACCCCGCCTTCTGGGCCGGCCTCGCGGTCCTCACCGCGGGCTTCTGGTGCACGGTGCGCCATCCTCGCCGAGGCGGCGGCTGGCCGCTCGCGTACGTCCTCGGCCTGCTGGTGATGGAGCGGGCCACCCAGGCCGTCCTCTACCCGGCCCCGCTGTACGCGTGGGCGTGGAAGCACGACGCGGTCGTCGACCACCTGCTGACGTCCGGCGGGCTGCAGAGCGCGGACCAACTCGGCGACATGGCCGTCTACGACCAGTGGCCCGGCTTCTTCGCCGCCCAGGCCGCGCTGGTGCGGCTGCTGGGCGTGGACAACGCCGCGATGTACATGGCCTGGTGGCCGCTGGCCTCCAGCGTCATGCTGCTGCTCCCGCTGCTGCTGATCTACCGGACCTTCACCGAGGACCGGCGGCTGATCTGGACCGCCGTGTGGCTGTTCTGCGTCGGCAACTGGGTGGGCCAGGACTACTTCTCCCCGCAGTCCGTCGCCTTCGCCCTGCACCTGGGCGTCCTCGCGGTCGTACTGCGCCGCTACGGCCGCTCCGGCGGACGGGACGGCCGGCCCGGGCAGGCCGTGTGGACCGTACTGCTCAGCGTGCTGCTCATCGCCATCGTCGTGTCCCACCAGCTCACACCCGGCATGCTCGTCGTCACGCTCGTGGCGCTGGCCTTCACCCGCCGCCACCGCCACTGGGTTCCGGTGGTCACGTCGGTGGCGATCTTCCTGGCCTGGTGTCTCACGGCCGCGCTCCCCTTCCTCTCCGCCGCCATGCCGGAGATGATCCGCTCCATCGGTGACGTCGGTGCCAACGTCGAGACCGGTTACGGGGCCACGCCCACCGGCACCGGCGCGGTGGCGACCTCCTGGGCGGCCCGGCTGCTGTCGGCCTCCGTGCTCCTGCTCGCGCTGGCCGGCGTACTGCGCCAGCGGGTGCTGCGGCACCGGGCGCTGCCACTGCTGCTGGTCGCGGCGGCCCCACTGCCGATGCTCGTGGCGAGCAGCTACGGCAGCGAGATGATCTTCCGCGTACTGCTGTTCATGCTGCCCGGCGCGGCGTTCTTCGCCGCCGCCGCGCTCCTGCCCGAGGTCCGCACACTGGCCGCCGCCGCTGACGCCGCCGCGCGGGGGAAGGACGGACGCTCGCCGGACGTCTCCGCCCGGCGCCGCCGCCTGCGCCCGCCCTCGTTGCCGCCGCTGCGGTACGGCGCGTGGGTGCCGTTGCCCGTGCTGCTCGCCGGGACCCTCGCGTTCGTGCCGAGCTACTCCGGCAAGGACCGCGTCAACTACTTCCCGCCCCGGGAAGTGGCCCTCGTCCAGCAGCTCTTCGACCAGGCGCCCGACGACTCCCTGGTCGTCGCCGCCAACCGGAACTACCCGCTCGCCTACGAGCGGTACTGGCGGGTCGACCACTACTGGTTCCTCGACGACGACCGGCGCCACGTCGAGGAGATCGTGCGCGACCCGGCCGCCGTCCTCGCCCGCGACATGGGAGCCGTGGAGGCACCCGCCCGCGCCTACTTCCTGCTCACCCAGGGCCAGGTGGCCAACTCCGAGATGAACGGGCAGTTGGACGAGGCCCAGCTGAGACGGGTGAGGGAGTCCGTGGCGGGCTCACCGCGGTTCGAGCGCGTGGCGGAGAACAGCGCCGGCGTCCTCTACGTCCTGGGACCGGCGAGCTGAGCCGCCGAGCCGAGAAGGGCGAGAAGGGAGTGAGTGATGACACCGGAGGGGAGTGAGTGATGACACCGGAGGGGAGCGAGTGATGACACCGGAGGGGAGCGATTGGTGACACCGCAGGACCTCGTGATCCGGATGCTGCCTCCGTTCGGCGGCTGGCTGGCGCTCGCCGCGCTCGCCCTGCCCGGCGGCTCACCGCTGCGCGGCGCGGCGGTCGCGGTCTTCCTGGCCGTCGGCCCGGGCGCCGCCCTGGTCGGCATCTGCGGCCCCGCGCTGCGGGCCCGCCGCGCCGAAGGCCCCGTGGAACGCCGGGCCCCGGACTTCGAACACCACTCCGACCTGCTGGAGGGGCTGATGCTGGCCGTCCTGCTGAGCGTGAGCGCCGCGACGCTGGCCGCCACGGTGCTGATAGCCACGCGCGTCTTCAGCGGGGACCGCGTGCTGCTGACGCTCACCCTGCTGACCACGCTGGCCGCGTTCTGCCCGCGCCTGCGTGCCGCCCCGGCGCCCAGGACGGCGCCGGGGGCGGTGCCGAGGACACGGAAGGGTTCCGCTCTGTGAGGTTCGCCCGTCCCGCTCGTCGTACGTCTGCGGATTCGGCGACGACCGGACAGCACCGCCGGCCCAGGGCCCCCACGGAGCCGAAGCCTCTCCCGGGCCGGGGACGGCGCCGTCTGCTGACCGTGTCCGTCGCGGTCACCTGCGCGGTTCTGGTCGCGGTGCTCGCCCTGCGCGACGCCTCCGGCCCGGCCGGCCCGGCCGACGACGGGGAGTGCCGCCCGACCGCCCTCCTCGAACCGCCCTGCGGCGCCTGGTTCGGTGCCTTCGTGCCCCACGACAAGTCCGACCTGGCCGAGAAGGTGCGTGCCTACGAGGAGAACGTCGGCCGCAGGCTCGACATCGTCTACACGTACCACGACATGTCCGCGGTCACGGACACCCGTCTGGAGGGCCAGCTCCTCACCGAACAGGAACAGCGCGTCGGGAAGGACCGCATGCTGCTGCTCTCCTGGGAGAGCAAGTGGTGGGGCGGTACGGGGAAGCAGCAGCCCACCTGGAGGCGGATAGCCGCCGGCGAACTGGACGACTCCGTGATCGACGTCCAGGCGCGGCGCATCAAGGAGTACGGGCAGCGCACGGGGAAGAAGGTGTTCCTCTCCTTCGACCTGGAGATGGACACCCGCACACCGGACAACGGCACCCCGGCCGACTACGTCCGCGCCCACCGCCACATCCACGACCGGTTCCGCGAGCTGGGCGTCGACAACGTCGTGTGGACCTGGATCATCACCGGCTACCTGGACCACGCCGACCTGTTCGAGCGGATGTACCCCGGGGACGACTACGTCGACTGGATCGGCTACAACCAGTACAACTACTACCTCTGCCACAAGGCACGATGGCTCAGCTTCGCGCAGACACAGCACGCCACCCACGACTGGATCCGCGCCCACCTCTCCGCCGACAAGCCCCTCATGCTCTCGGAGTTCGGCAGCGCGTCCGACCCGCAGCGGCCGGACCGGCAGGCGGACTGGTACGCGCAGGTGCCCGGGGTGCTCAAGGACCTGGAGGGCGTCAAGGCCGCTCTCCAGTGGAACCACCGCGACCCGGGACCGCACTGCGACCTCGCCGTGGCGGGCGAGCAGGCGTGGGCGGCCCTGCGCGAGGCGGCCGCCGACCCCCACCTCAACCAGCCGCGTGGCTGACGCGGGCGGCGGCCGGGGTCACCCGGCGAACTCCGGCCCCCGCACCAGGGCACGCCCCCGCCGGTACCACCGCCACGCCACCGTCTTCGGCCCGTCCCGGTAGGGCGCGATGCGGGCGCCCTCCCCGGCCAGCCAGCCCTCGACGTCGGCGACCGTGTGGCTCTGCCGCACGATGAGCCGGGCGATGCGGTACCGCTCGTCGCGGTCCGAGCTGAGCGCGTGCCGCACGGCGGTCGCCGTCTCGTACCCGGCACGGGCCGACCACGCCCGCACCTTGGCGCTGTTGTAGCCGTGCGGATAGGCGAGGTGGCGGACCGGGTGCCCGAGGACGTCCTCCAGTACGGCCTTGGAGGCGCGCAGTTCGCGGGCCAGTGCCTTGGCCGGCAGGGTGTCGAGGGGGGCGTGGGTGACGGTGTGGCTGCCGATCTCCATGCCGGAACGTTCCAGCTCCGGCACCGCGTCCAGGGTCATCATCGGGGCGGGCGGCAGCAGACTGCGGCCGCCCGGTGTGATGGCCCCGGTGGTGAGGTAGGCGGTGGCGGGCAGCGCGCGCTCGGCCAGCGCCTCGGCGGTCGGACCGGGCAGGTCGGCGAAGCCGTCGTCGAAGGTGAGCAGCACCGGCCGGGCCGGCAGCGGCGCCCTCCCCGCCAGGTGGTCCGCGAGCACGCTGAGGGTGACGGGCGTCCGGCCGCTGTCGGCGATCGTGTCCAGGTGCGCGGCGAAGTCCCGGGGAGTGACGGTGAACTCGGCGATCCACGCGGGCGGGTCGTCCATCACCGCGTGGTAGAGGAGGACCGGGACGGGCCCGTCTCCCGGCGCCCGGCCGCCCTCCCGCGCCCCGCCCGCCCTCGCCTTCTCGTTCATCCCGCCTCCCGTGCGACCGCGCGCAGGGTACGGCGGGCGCGCAGATAGCCGACGGGTCCGTACAGCATGCCCCGGAGCTGCAACCGGGCCAGGCGGCGCGGCCAGGGATACGTACGGGAGTCGTGCCCGCCCGGAACCCCCGCCGCGGGGCCCGCGCCCGCACCCCCGCCGTGGCGACCGACGGTGACGTGGGCGCCTGTCGCTTGTGCGTCGGTGGTGCACGGGCCGGTGGCGCATGCGGCGTCGGTGGGCGGGCCGACGGCCTGTGCGTTGCCGGTGTCCGGGCCGGTGGTGTGTGTGTTGCCGGTGTCCGGGCCGGTGGCACGTGCGTCGGTGGTACATGCGGTGGCGCACGCGTCGGTGGTGCGTACGGCGGTCAGCCCCCGCGCGTGCGCCAGTCCGCCCGGCACCCGGGCGAGGAAGGCCGGCAGCAGCGAGGGCCGGTTCACCAGGATCGCCGTGAGGTACGCGGTGAGGCCCGCCCCGTAGCCGTACGCCTGGGCCTCCAGGTCCCGCCAGGTCTCCCGGTGGTGGTGCCAGACCAGTGCCGAGGGGGTATAGCGCAGCCCGTGCCCCTGGGTGAGGATCCGGACGAAGCCGTAGAGGTCGTCGCCGCCCCGTGCGCGCGTGCCCGCGCCGGTCGCCGGGTCGAAGCCGCCGACCGTCCGCAGCACCTCCGTGCGGAACGCCATGTTGGCGCCGGAGCCGAAGCGGCCGGCCGTGAACGGGAACAGCGGCTCGTCGGCGGGCGGGTGCCCGGGGTCGTACGTCCGCGGGGTGAACCCCTTCGCGAAGCCGCCGTGGCTCTCCAGCAGTACCTGGGCGGGGGTGCTCAGCCGCGCGGGCAGGATCAGGCCCGTGGTACAGCCCAGGCGCGGGTCGGTGGTGAAGGGCGCGGTCAGCTCGGTGAGCCAGCGCGGGTCGGCGACGACGTCGTCGTCGGTGAAGGCGACCACCTCACCCCGTACGGACGCGAGTCCCCGGTTGTGCGCGAGCGCGAGCCCGGGGACCGGTTCGCGGACGTACCGCACCCGCTCCCCGTACTTCCGCTCGACCAGTTCCCGGGTCTCCCCGGTCGCGGGCGCGTTGTCGACGACGAGGATCTCGAAGTCCGGGTGGTCCTGGGCGAGCAGCGAGTCCAGCGCACGGGCGAGCTGGTCCGCGCGTTCCCGGGTGGCGACCACGACACTGGCGGACGGCGGCGCGGGCAGCGGTCCGGGCGGGGGCCCGTGGGGCAGCTCCCGGGCGAGTGCCGTCAGCACCTCCGTGGGGTCGGCGCCCTCGGGCACCTCCCCGAGCAGGGTGCCGACGGGCCGACCCGACCTTCTGACCAGGAGGAACACCGCCCCGGACGTCACCGGCGCGCTGCCCGGTCCCGGCCTCAGCGCGACCCGCTCGGCCTTCTCCGTGCCCCTGGCGCTCTCCGTCCCCCTGGCGCTCTCCGTGCCTCCCGCGCTCTCCGCGTCCGGGGATGCCGCCGCGCCTTCCGCTCCGCCCGCGCCCTCCGTTCCGTCCGTCCCCTTCGTCCCCGCGGCCCCCTCGGCGACGAGATCCAGCTCGGCGACCTGTACCGGCCCGATGCTCAGGAACTCCGCTATGTCCCGCTCCGTCTTCTGCCGCGCACGCCGTGCACCGGCCATGCGCCCACCCCCTCGTGTTGCCCTGCGTCATGACCGGCGCAGCCGGGCCACGCCCCTCGACGTCCGTACCGCCAGCGACGCCAGCCGGGGCCGGCGGCGCACGAAGCCGCGCGCACGGCGGGCCGGTTCGCGGCCGAAGCGGTGCAGCGCGGCACCGGTCCCCGGGCGCGCGGCCGCTCCCTCGTACACGGGCAGTTCCCCGGTCTTCAGCGCGTCCTTGTACTCCGCCGCGCCCCGGCCCATGTCGAGCATGCCGATGCCCTCGGCGGCGGCTGCCTCGGCCATGCGCAGATGCAGGACCAGCCCCGGCGAGTACTTGGCCAGGTCCGGGTCGTACGCCGGGAACCAGCACGCCAGGACCGTCGCCGACCGCAGCCCGAAGTGGGCGGCGGCCGGCCGGCCGCCGGCGTAGAGCACGGACAGCGTGCCCGTGCACCCCGGTGCCCGGGTCCCGGCCAGCCGGGCGACCAGCCGGCTGATCCACTCCTGGGCGAACCGGTCCCGGCGCCCCGTCCTGCGGTACTGGGCCGACTTCCACTCCATCAGCGTGCGCAGCGCGGCCGGGTCACGCTCGTCGAACACGAAGCGCACGCCCCCGACCTGGCGGCCGAGTCTGCGCTCCTTGGCGAGGGTGGTCTTCAGGAACTTCGGCGACCGGGCGCGCAGCACGCTCTCGTACGCCTCGTACCCCTTCGCCACGTCGATGACGTACGTGGCGTGCTCCTCGGCGGCGGCCGGCACGAAGAGCCCCTGGTCCGCCTCCAGGTTGTCGAAGGCGAAACTCGACAGGGAGCAGGCCCGCAGCAGTCGGCGGGTGTCCGGGACGAGGCCCGGGCGCAGCACCGCTCCCTGGCAGTCCGAGACCCCGAGTCCGATCGCCCGGCCCTGGCCCAGCGGCCCGCGCTCGTACGGGAGGAAACCCGCGATGTCGCCGCCGTCGTAGACCACCGCCACCCGCGCCCGCGGCCGTACCCGGCCCACGGCGTCGGTGAACTCCGGTTCCATGAACGGATTGCGGGGCGCCGTCGACCGGGCGCGCAGCTCGCGCCAGTGCTCCCGTTCCCCCTCGCCCAGCTCCTCGGGCCTGAGCACACGCACACGTCCGCTGTTCAACCCGACCCCCCGATCAAGTCCCCTGGACAACAGGAAGGTACCCCCGGGCGCCCCCCGGCCGGTAGGTAGCGGACGATCCTGTTGCCAACCGGTGCACAGGCCTTGAAGCGGCCTTAGCCGATGATGTGCCAGGTTTCGGACACGAACGTGCGTCCTCGTGCGTACTTACGCGGTACTCGTGCGCACTCGTGCCGGACTCGCGCGTCCTCGTTCGGATGCGATCGCGGGTGAGCCGGGCAGGTGCGGTGTCCGTATTCTCTGATCATGGACCGCACCGCATATTCACTCGTCGCCACCGACCTAGACGGCACGCTGCTCCGCGGCGACGACACCGTCTCCGACCGGTCGCTGGGCGCGCTGGCACGGGTGGCCGAGGCCGGTGCGCGGCACCTGGTGGTGACCGGGAGGCCGGCGCCCCGGGTGCGGTCCCTGCTCGGCCGTCTCGGCTGCACGGGGCTCGCGGTGTGCGGACAGGGCGCGCAGGTGTACGACGCCGCCGCGCACCGGATGCTGTGGTCGGTCACCCTGGACCGGGAACTGGCGGAGACCGCGCTCGGCAAGATCGAGGCCGAGGTCGGGCAGGTGCACGCCGCCGTCGACCAGGACGGTGTCGACGGCCTCACGCTCATCGAGCCGGAGTACCTGATGCCCCACCCGACGCTGCCCGCGGTGCGGGTCGAGCGGCGCGACGAGCTGTGGAGCGCGCCGATCAGCAAGGTGCTGCTGCGCCATCCCGACCTGTCCGACGACGAGTTGGCGGCGACGGCGCGCACGGTGGTCGGCTCCCTCGCCACGGTCACGATGTCGGGGCCCGGGACGGTGGAGCTCCAGCCGTGCGGTATCACCAAGGCGACCGGTCTGGCGCTCGCCGCCGAGCACCTGGGCCTCGGCCGGCGGCGGACGATCGCCTTCGGGGACATGCCCAACGACATCCCCATGTTCCACTGGGCCGCCCACGGCGTCGCCATGGCCGACGCCCACCCCGAACTCAAGGCGGTGGCCGACGAGGTCACCCTCACGAACGAGGACGACGGCGTGGCCGTCGTCCTCGAGCGGATCTTCGGAGCCTCTTAGCAGCAGGGCTCAGTGCGGCTCTGCCGAGCCCAGCAGGCCTCTGCAGGCCTCAGCAGGGCAGCAGGACTCGGCAGGCACCGGCAGGCCTCGGCGAACCTTGGCCGGCTGCCTCGGTCCGCCGTCCCGGCGGGCGTCAGCGGGCTCAGTACGCGCCGAAGACGTTGTCCATCGAGCCGTACCGGTCGGCCGCGTAGTTGCAGGCCGCGGTGATGTTGGCGACCGGGTCGTACGGGTCCCAGGAGGTGCCGGGCACGTGGTACGCCTGGAAGGTCGGGTCGATCACCTGGAGCAGGCCCTTGGACGGGGTGCCGTTGATGGCGTTGATGTCCCAGTTGTTGATGGCGAGCGGGTTGCCGGACGACTCCCGCATGATGTTGCGGTGGATGCCCTCGTACGACCCGGGGATGCCGTGCTGCGCCATGATGTCGAGCGACTCCCGGATCCAGCCGTCGAGGGTGTCCGGGTACGTCGTCACCGCGGTGGCGGCGGTCGTGGCGGCGGCCGGGGTGGCCGCGGACGCGCTGGTGGCGCCGATGAGCGGCAGGGCGAGCACGGCGGCGCCGGTGCCGGCGACGGCGAGCTTGCGGGCGATGCGGGCGGTCCGGGTGTGACGGTTGTGACCGTTGGCAGACATGCGTGAGTCCCTCTCCTTACGCCTGCGAGGTGAGCTGTCGGGTTCGGGCGGGGAGGTGCCCGGCCGGGCCCTGACGGGCACGGCTTCACCCCGAGCCGCTCCGGTGGTGACCGGTGCGGCGACTTACCTGGGTCCCCCGCTCCTGCCTGCGAGTTTGTTGGTGGATGACTGTGCGTACGGGCGGTGGCAGGATTCGGCGTCCGCCCGACAGGCCCGGAACGTATGCGAGAGCACATGTCCGGAACAAGTGCAGGAATCACCCAACGCGCCTGTTGACCTTGGTCTGGGGGGTTTGAGGTGCTTGATCCTTTGCGGTCGCCAAGCCTCAACTGGCTTGCGGCGCAAAGGGAGGGCCTAGTCGGCGGCAGGGTTGCTCACAGGGAGGGGGAGTGAGTCAACTCACTGGCCTCGGCAAGAGCGGCAAATCGGGCATTGCTTCCAAGTGTGCGTCAATCGGCCGCGGATGGGGGTGGGGGTGGGGTGAGAGTGAGGGGTGGCGGATGGGCGGGTGGTGGCCGGGTGGGTGTGAGCGGCGGGTGCGGTCGGCCGGGTGAGGGCTGGGCGAGTGCGGCCGGGCGGGCGTGGTCGGCCGGGTGGGGGCTGGACGGGTGCGACTGGACGGGTGCGACCGGGTGGCGCCGACTGCCGTACGCGGCCTTGCCGGGGCCGCCCGGGGCCCGCTCCGTCCGGTGTTCCCGTTCGGTGTCCCCGTGTGCCGGGCGGGCATCCGTTCGGGACGGGAGGGGGGTGTGCCGGGTGGGTGACGTTCTCGGAGCGCGGGCCGTTGGGAGGAGTGATGGGATCTTCGACGGCGGCTTCCGGGCCGCCCGCACTCCGTGCCGCGGGCCTCGGGTGATGTCGATCAATATCTGCTCATATCGCCTGATCGAAATGTTGCCGCACATGATCCGATACCGACCGGCCTGTAACGGTGGGCGCTAGCGGTGATCGAAACGTGACCGGATACGCTGACTTGAGTGGTGGCAGCGACCTATCGACAAACCAGGTAATCGCCAGTGGACACCAGCAGACAGGAGACCCCTCGTGACCGTCGTCGGGCCGTTCGGGCTGAGCGTGCGGGACCAGGCTCTGGAAGCCGATGTCCAGGCCGGATTGGTTGCTGTCGAGGAAGGGTTGCTTGAGGCAACCAAAAGCGAGGTGCCCTTCATCACGGAGGCCGCCCAGCACCTGGTGCGGGCGGGGGGCAAACGGTTCCGGCCGTTGCTGGTGATGCTCGCGTCCCAGTTCGGCGACCCCTACGCCCCCGGGATCGTGCCCTCGGCGGTCGTCGTGGAGCTGACCCACCTCGCCACGCTGTACCACGACGACGTGATGGACGAGGCCACCGTGCGGCGCGGGGTGCCCAGCGCGAACACCCGCTGGGACAACTCGGTCGCGGTCCTCACCGGCGACTTCCTGTTCGCCCGCGCCTCCCAGATCCTCGCCGACCTCGGCCCCGAGGCGGTCCGCGTGCAGGCCCTGGCGTTCGAACGGCTGGTGACCGGCCAGATCCTGGAGACGGCGGGCCCGCAGGACGGACGGGACCCGGTCGACCACTACCTGGACGTGCTGGGCGGCAAGACGGGATCGTTGGTGGCGGTCTCCTGCCGGTTCGGCGCGATGATGTCCGGCGCCGACGAGACGGTCGTGGACGTGCTGACCCAGTACGGCGAGCGGCTCGGCGTCGCCTTCCAGCTCGCGGACGACGTCCTGGACATCGCCTCCGACTCGCACGAGTCGGGGAAGACGCCCGGGACCGACCTGCGCGAGGGCATCCCGACCCTCCCGGTGCTGCGGCTGCGCGAGCGGGCCGCCCGGCTGGGGCTGGCCGAGGACAACGCCCTGTGCGAGCTGCTGGACTCCGACCTGAGTGACGACGCACGGCACGCGGAGGCCCTGCGTCTGCTGCGCGCCCACCCCGCGCTGGAGCAGGCGCGACGGGACACCGTCCGGTACGCCGAGGAAGCCCGGGCGGCGCTGGCCCCGCTCAAGGAGTGCGACGCGAAGGTCGCGCTGGTGGAGCTGTGCGACGCCGTGGTGCACCGGGCGGGCTGAGCCTCCGGTGGCCGAGGTCCCGGGTCCGGCCCTCGCTCCCTGGCCGTCGCCTTCGTAGGCGCCGGGTCCCGAGCCGCGGGTGGCCTCGCCCTGGCCGAGTGCCGCCCGCCCTGCCCGCCGTCGGTTTCCCGGCCGCCTTCTCTGGCCGGCGTCCGCGCCTCGGCCGGCTCCGCGCCCAGGTCGGCGTCCGCCCCCCCCCGGGCCGGGGCCCGTGCCCAGGTCGGGGCCCGTGCCCAGGTCGGCACCTGCCCCGCCCTCGTCGGACGGCGCACCCCACTCCTACGGGCGGGGGGAGGCGACGCCCCTCCGTGTCATCCCGCAGGAGTAGGCGGAGTTGAGCCCGGGGTCTGACGCTTCCGTCCGGCCGATTTGGTCAGATGGACACTACGGAAAACACCAATCCTCACCGATTCGGGTGAGAATGGCGGCTCACGGGTGAGAGAACGAGTGCGAGGTCGCGAGAGAGCCGCCGCCGACGACGGAGGTAGGGCACACATGGCACCGATCGATTCCGACGACATGACGACCGCCGGGGAGGGCGAGGACTCGCGTGCCGGACGGCGCAGGGCCACGCGGTACGTCGTCCCGGTCGCGGTGATGGGAGTGGCGGCCGCGACGATCGGGCTCGTCCCCGCGCTCGCCGACTCCGGGGACCCCGATCTTCCGGAGGTCACGGCGGAGCAACTCATAGAGAAGATCGCCGAGTCGGACGTCGAGCAGTTGTCCGGCACGGTCAAGATCAGCACGGACCTGGGCCTGCCGGACCTCGGCGGCCTGGAGAGCGGCCTGATGTCCGGGATGTCCGGCGGTCCGCGGACGGGCGGGGACGAGGACGGCTCCGCCGCCGACCCGTCCGCCAAGCTCACCGGGCTGGTGTCCGGCACCCACACCCTGCGGGTCGCCGCCGACGGACCCGACCGGCAGAAGCTGTCGCTGCTGGAGGACGCCGCCGAGTACAGCCTGATCCATGACGGCAAGGACGTCTGGGGCTACGACAGCAAGTCCAACGAGGTCTACCACTCCACCGTCTCCGGCGCCGCCGGACAGCCGGAGAAGGAGGTGCCGGCCACCCCGAAGGACTTCGCCGACCAGGCGCTCGAGGCGGTCGACGACACGACGTCGGTGACGGTCGACGGCACCGCGCAGGTGGCCGGCCGGGACGCCTACCGGCTGGTGATCAAGCCCAAGCAGTCCGGTTCCACGGTCGGTGCCGTCACCGTCGCGGTGGACGCCCGGACCGGCATGCCGCTGAAGTTCACGCTGACCCCGGCGAGCGGTGGCGCCGCCGTCGTGGACGTGGGCTTCACCCGGGTCAGCTTCGCGAAGCCGGACGCGTCGACGTTCGACTTCACGCCGCCCGAGGGCGCGAAGGTCACCGAGGGCGACGAAGCCGCGAAGGCGCCCGGGCAGGGGCACCGGGCCGAGGACGGCCTCGCCGGGGAGATGGACGGCCTGGAGGTCATCGGCGAGGGCTGGAACACGATCGCCACCTTCGACACCGGCGGCCAGGGCCTGCCCACCGCTGCCGCGGGCGGCGGACTCGGCGGCTTCCTCGGCTCCTTCGGCGACCAGGTCAAGGGCGACTTCGGCTCCGGCACGGTCTTCAAGACCCGCCTGGTCAACGCCCTGATCACGGACGACGGCACGGTCTACGCCGGTGCCGTCACCAAGGACGCGCTGGTCAAGGCGGCCGACGCCGCGCAGTAGCGGCACAGCCGTGCCCGTACGACGCAGCCGTCCCCGTACGACGCAGAGAGGGAGCCGATGGCCGCACCGCCCACCACGGAGCCGGAGCGCCCGGACCAGGGGAGCGCGGACGATGCCGTCATCGCCACCCGCGCGCTCACCAAGCGCTACCGCGGCGGGCAGCTCGCCGTGGACGGTCTGGACCTGACCGTCCCGGCGGGCAGTGTCTTCGGCTTCCTCGGTCCCAACGGCTCCGGCAAGACCACCACCATCCGCATGCTGATGGGGCTGATCGAGCCGACCTCGGGCACCGCACGCGTGCTGGGCCGGCCCGTGCCGCGCGCCGCCCGCACCGTGCTGCCCCAGGTCGGCGCCCTCATCGAGGGCCCGGCCCTGTACGGCTTCCTCTCCGGCCGCGACAACCTGCTGCGCTACGACGCCGCCGACCCGACCGCCGACCCGCGCACCCGGCGCGAGCGCGTCGAGGCGGCGCTGGACCGGGTGGGCCTCGCGGCCGCCGCCGGCAAGAAGGCGAAGGCGTACTCGCTGGGCATGAAGCAGCGCCTCGGCCTCGCCGCGGCCCTGCTGCAGCCGCGCCGCCTGCTCGTCCTGGACGAACCGACCAACGGACTCGACCCCCAGGGAATGCGCGAGATCCGCGCCCTGGTGCGCGAACTGGCCTCCGACGGCACCACCGTCTTCCTCTCCTCCCACCTGCTGGACGAGATCGAGCAGGTGTGCACGCACGCCGCGGTGATGGCGCAGGGCCGGCTGATCACCCAGGGCGCGGTCGCCGACCTGGCGGCGGGGGCGCGCGGCCGGCTGGTGGTGACCACACCGGACACGGGGGAGGCCGCCCGGGTGCTGAAGGATCAGGGGGCCGGGGACGTGGTGACCGCCGAGGACCGGGTGACCGCGGAGCCCCCCGAGCGCGACCTCGCCGACCTGAACGCCGCGCTGGTCTCGGCCGGTGTCCGGGTCCGCGGCTTCGGCGTGGAGCGGGCCTCCCTGGAGGACGCGTTCGTGGCGCTGACCGGGGAGGGCTTCGATGTCGCAGGCTGAGGCGCGGCGGGCGGCGCGTGCCCCGAGTCCGCTGTGGTCCTTCGGACTGCTCCGCAGCGAACTGCTGATCACCTTCCGGCGCTGGCGCACCCTCGCCCTGCTGGGCGTACTGGCCGTCGTGCCGGTCCTGGTCGGCGTCGCCGTGAGGATCGAGACGGGCGACGGGTCGTCGTTCGGCCCCGGGGGCGGTGGAGGGGGCGGCGGCGAGGGACCGGCGTTCATCTCGCAGATCAGCAACAACGGCCTGTTCCTGGTCTTCACCGCGCTCGCCGCGACCCTCCCGTTCTTCCTGCCGATGGCCGTCGGCGTCGTCGCGGGCGACGCGATCGCCGGCGAGGCGAGCGCGGGCACGCTCCGCTATCTCCTGGTCGCCCCGGCGGGCCGCACCCGGCTGCTGCTCACCAAGTACGCGACGGTGATCGTCTTCTGCCTCGCCGCCACCCTGGTGGTCGCGGCCTCGGCGCTCGCGGTCGGGGCGCTGCTGTTCCCGGCCGGCGACCTGACGACCATCTCCGGCACCCGGATCACGTACGCCGAGGGCCTGGGGAGGGCGCTGCTGATCGCCCTGGTCGTCGCCGCGTCACTCGTCGGTGTCGCGGCCCTCGGCCTGTTCGTCTCGACCCTGACCGGCAGCGGCATCGCGGCGATGGCGACGACCGTCGGGCTGCTGATCACCGTCCAGATCCTCGACCAGATCCCGCAGCTCGACGCGCTCCAGCCGTACTTCTTCTCCCACTACTGGCTGTCCTTCGCCGACCTGATGCGTGCCCCGGTCCACTGGGACGACGTGGTGAAGAACCTGGGCGTCCAGGTCCTCTACGCGGCGGTGTTCGGTTCGGCGGCCTGGGCGCGGTTCACGGCGAAGGACATCACCTCGTAGCGGACAGGCCCGCGGCCGAGGGCGTCACCTCGCGGACGAGGTGTCCGCGTGCTCGTACGGGAATCGGGCGAGCGGCGCCTCCTGCGCGAAGAAGGTCTTGGCCCGGGACAGGGCGTCCGTGTCCCTCAGCACGTCCCCGGGCCGGCTGCCGTTGCCCAGCAGCACCCCGCCGAAGCGCATGCCCAGGTAGGCCGCCGAGTTGTTGAGGGTGCCGATCAACGGGTCGGCGACCTCCTGCTCCTCGTGCGCGAGCGCGGTGACGCCCCACAGGGTGCGGCCGGACAGGGTCGCCTTGAAGTCCAGGCCGGGGGTGCGCAGCCAGCCGGACCAGTGGTCGAGGTAGCGCTTGACCGGGGCGGACAGGGAGTACCAGTACAGCGGCGAGGCGATCACGAGGTCGGTCGCGGCGAGCGTCGCGTCGAGCAGCAGGCCGGCGTTGCCCCCGGTGGGGCGTACGTGGTCGCTGTCGTGCCGCAGGTCCTCGAACTCGGGCAGGGGGTGCTCCGCCAGGTCGATCCACCGCTGCTCGGCGTCCGAGGGCAGTTGCTCGGCGGCGCGCCGGGCGAGCAGCTCGGTGTTGCCGTCGGGGCGGCTGCTGCCCAGAAGGAAGAGGAAACGACGGGTCATGGGGTCCCCCGGAGTGGTGGGTGTGGGCCAATACCAGCACATGCATTATATGCGTACGCATGGACCTGTCCATGGGGGTGCGCGGGTGGATGCCTCCGCGGGACGCGCACGTGGGCCGGTCCGTCCACGGGGTCGGGCACGCGCACGCGGATCCGTCCACGTGTACGTGGTCCGGCCCGTCCACGGGAAAGCGCACCTGGACCGTCTGCGAGGAGGCCCACGCGGATCGTCCAACCCGGCAGCGCCCCGCCCGGTACGGCGCGTGACCTCCTGGAACGAGCCTGTGACACCCCGGTGACCCGAGAAGCGCCGGCGAGCGGAGAGACTCGACGGCAGGTGTACGACAGGCATGACAGGCTCTGGACGGTGCGGGAACCGAAACCGCCGACGGAAGCCGCCGATGGGTGGGGGAACGATGTCTCGACTCGGCCGCGAGGAACAACGGGATCACGAGGGCGCCGAGCACTCGCCCGACCCGGCCACGACGCCGATCGACGTCCGCGTGCCGGAGGGCTCCGGCGTACGCAGTGCCTCGGTCGACGGTGCGCTGGTCGTCGCGGCTCCCGGCGAGGAGATCCAGAACGCCGTGCTCAACCGCCTCCACCGCCTCGCCCTCGCCGCCGGCCATCCCGTCCTCGCGACGATCCGCGACGAGCGCCTCGGCTACTCCGTCCCCCTCCGGGTCGACCCGGACGGCTCCAGTCACCTCGCCTCGGAACCCGTCCCGACGGCTCCCGAGGAGAAGGCCGCACGGCAGGACCGGTCCGCGCACGTCCTGCGCTCGGTGGAACCGGTACGGGACAGCGCCCCGACGATCCGCCGGCCGGCGGAACCCGAGCCGCAGCGCTCACCGGCCACCGCTTCCGTGCCGGTGTTCCCGCTGCGCGCCCCGGCGGGACCGGCGGGGGGTACGGCACCCGGCACGGTCGCGCCGCCGACGGGGGAGTTCGGACCGCCGCCCAGGATGGACGGCGGCTCCGAGACCGGAGCCCAGGCCGGGCCCCCGGTCGGACCGCAGGCCGGGCCCTGGACCGGGGTGCCGGCCGGAACGTGCGTCGGGCACGACACCGGGCCCCAGGCCGGCCCTCGGACCGGGCCCCAGGCCGCGGCCGAGACGGTGACCGGGACCGGGACCGGGACCGGGACCGTCGAGGGTGCTCGACCGCGGCCCGCATCGGAGCCGGTGGCCACGCCCGAACCCGTCGTAGGCGCTGACCCACTGCGCCGCCCGGAGCCCGTCACCCGGCGCCAAGCGGCGATCGATCGTCCCGAGCCCGTCGCCTGGCCCGAGCCGATCACCGCCTCCGAGCCCGCGCCGGCCCGCGGGCCCCGGCCCGTCACCGCCACCGCCTCCGAGCCCGCGCCGGCCCGCGGGCCCCGGCCCGTCACCGCCACCGCCACCGCCTCCGAGTCCGCGCCGGCCCGCGGGCCCCGGCCCGTCACCGCCACCGCCACCGCCTCCGAGTCCGCGCCGGCCCGCGGGCCCCGGCCCGTCACCGACGCCCCGCCCGAGCCGGCCCACGCGCCCCAGTCCTTCGGCGCGCCCGCGCCCTTCCGGAGGCCCGAGCCGGCTCCCCTCCCCAAGTCGCTTCCTGCCCCTGCCCCTACCTCTGTCCCGGCCCCCGCCCCCCTCGTCGACCTCGGCCTCGCCCGCACCGTCGGCCCGGGCTCCGACCCCAAGCCCACCCCCGTTCGCGGTTTCGACGCCGTGGCCGAGGCCGTGCTCGGGGACGGACCGCTCACCGCTCCCGGCGACGCCACCACCCCCGCGCTTCTCGCGGAGCCGACCGCCCGTATCAACGAGGCCGTCAAGGAGGGGTGTACGGAGAAAGCGGCGCTCTTGGCGGAGCAGACCGTCACGGAGGCATCCGAAGCGCTGGGGCCGGAGCACCCCGAGGTGCTCCGGCTCCGCGAACTCTCCGCCTACATCGCCTACTTGTCCGGTGACCCGGACCGCGCCTTCCTCCTCTCCCTGGACCTGGCCCGGACACACCGCCGCGCGGGCGACGCGGAGGCCGCCTACGGCAACGTCCAGAGCGCGGCCACCGCCTGGCGGGCCGTGCGCGACCCGGCACGGGGACTGGAGCTCGGGCGCGACCTGGTCGGCCTGTGGGGCGACCTCGCCGCCGAGGAGGGACCGGCCGCGGGCGACACCGAGCAACTGGAGTCCGCTCGCACCCGCATGGGCCGCCTCACCGAACGCGCCCGTGCCCGCGCCGGGACCGGCTGACCGCACGCGCCCGTGCCCTGCCCGCGCCGGGACCGGCTGACCGGACGGCTCCCGCCGGATGCGCCGGTCCTACTGGGACAGTTCCCACATCGCGTACGCGATGGCGTCGCTGTTGCGGTTCAGGGCCGTGTCGTTGATGTTGGCGGTCGTGTCGCAGGACGAGTGGTAGCAGCGGTCGAACGGCTGGCCCGCGGTGCCGCCCCACTTGGCCGCCTGGGCGGACGTCTTGCGGTAGTCGGCGCCGCTGAAGAGGCCGCCGACGGGGACGCCCGCGTTCTTGAAGGGTGCGTGGTCCGAGCGGCCGTCGCCCTGGGTCTCGATCTCCGTGGAGATGCCGAGGCCGGTGAAGTAGTCCTTGAAGGTCCCCTCGATCGTCGGATCGTCGTCGTAGACGAAATAACCGGGGTTGGGCGAACCGATCATGTCGAAGTTCAGGTAGCCGCTGATCTTCGCCCGCCCCGTGGAGCCGAGGCTGTTGACGTAGTGGCGGGAGCCGACCAGTCCCAGCTCCTCCGCGCCCCACCAGGCGAAGCGCAGGTGCTTGGTGGGCTGGTGGCCGGACCGGGCCACGGCGAGGGCGGTCTCCAGGACCGCCGCCGAGCCGGAGCCGTTGTCGTTGATGCCGGGGCCGGAGGAGACACTGTCCAAGTGTGACCCGGCCATGACAACTCTGTCGGTGTCGCCGCCGGGCCAGTCGGCTATGAGGTTGTAGCCGGTGCGTCCGGAGGCGGTGAACTGCTGGACGGTGGTGGTGAAGCCGGCCGCGTCCAGCTTGGCCTTCACGTAGTTGAGGGAGGCCTGGTAGCCGGGGCGGCCGTGGGCGCGGTTGCCGCCGTTCGCCGTGGCGATCGACTGCAGCTGGGTCAGGTGGGCCTTGACGTTGGCTATCGGCACGTCGGGCGCGGCGGCGACGGTCGCGGACCCGGGGGCGGGTGCGGAGCGCTCGGAGGCGGGCGCCGCGCCGGCCACCGAACCGCCGGCCATGAGTGTGGCGACCGCGACGGCACCGGCCGTCAGTGCACGCCCGGACAGGGGGAGCTTCATGTGGGGGGCTCCGAATTCCTAGGAGGCCCCTGGGGAGGGGCCTCGCAGTGAATGGGTGCCTGGATGGTGTGGCCGCGGCTGACCCCCCGTCAAGACCGGTATCCGGCCACGGTCTCGCGATTATCGGAAGCCCCTGGTCACCAGGTGTGCCCTAGTGAACGCAGAACTCGTTCCCTCCGGGTCTCCCAACACTCCGTTCTGGCGTTTCTGGCGCGTGGTCATGGTGGCATCGGTGCTGGTCAAGAACGAGACGAGCGGTTGCGGTTCGGCGTGCCCGTGTGCCGCATCCCTGTGTCCCGTACCAGCGAGCGTTACGGTGCCTGCTCGCCCGCCGCGGCGTCACCTTCCAGCGCACCAAGACCTGGAAGGAGTCGCCCGACCCGGAGCGCGACGCCGAGCTGGACGGCATCGAGGAGGCCCTGGAACGCTTCGCGGACCGCGTGTTCGCGTGCGACGAGTTCAGGCCGCTCGGCATCCGCCCCACCACAGGAGCCGGCTGGGCTCCCGCCGGTCGCTCCGAGCGCCATCCCGCGACCTACCACCGCACCCACGGGGTGCGGTACTTCCACGGCTGCTACTCCATCGGCGACGACCGGCTGTGGGGCGTCAACCGCCACACGACGGGGGGCGGTGAACACCCAGCCGCACTGAGGTCGATCCGGGCCGCGCCCGGACGGCGCCCCGATCTACGTCATCCTGGACAACCTGTCCGCCCACGAGGGCGACAAGATCCGTCGCTGGGCGAAGAAGAACCGCGTCGAGCTGTGCTTCACCCCGACCTACGCCTCCTGGGCCAACCCGATCGAAGCCCATTTCGGGCCTCCGCGACAGTTCACGATGGCGAACTCCCACCACAGCAACCACAGCGTGCAGACCCGGGTCCTCCACGCCTACCTGCGCTGGCGCAACGCCAACGCCCGCCACCCCGACGTCCTCGCGGCGCAGCGTCGCGAACGCGCCCGCATCCGAAGCGAGAAGGGCATCCGCTGGGGCGGACGTCCCTTGCCGTCTCAACCTGAACGATCTGACGAATGCATACGGTCGCAGCCCGAACGTGCAGCAGAGCACCGGACGGGCGAATCACTCGCGCATACGGCCTGACGCGGGCGAGGCGAGCATCGCTGCGAGGATGCGTTGCAGCTCAACGCGGTCCTGGGGGGTGACCCTCGCCAACCTGCGGTCGTACTCCGCCGCGAGGGCTGCAAGTGCTCGATCGCGTGCTTGCGTGCCCTCAGCGGTCAGTGCGAGCCGATGACGCCGCAAGTCCGCCTCGTCGATCTCGCGGCGGATGAAGCCCTTGGCGACGAGGTTGCGAACGTAGACCGTCACGCTCGCCTTGGGCAGCAGCAGCGCAGTCGCGATCTCGGCCGGGTACGGCGATGCCTCCACCTCGGCCAGGACGAAGAACTCCTTCGTCTCCAACCCGAGCTCGGCCAGCTCCCGCGTGCAGGCATCCATCACGACGCCCAGCAGCCGCTGGTTCAGCGTCCACAGCTGCGCCCCGTCCACGGTCATGCGAGCCTCCGTTCAGGTGGTACCGTTTCGTATTGGTTTTAAATTGTACCAGTTGCTGTTTTGTACTGGACTCCTATGCAACAACAACCTCACGAAGGAAGCCACGCATGCTTCAGCACCTCACGATCCCGCGCGGTCCCATCGAACTCGCCGCCGACCTCCACCTGCCCGACGACGCCGACAGCAGCGCACCGCTGCGCGCCGTGGTGCTCTCTACCCCAGGCAGCAGCGTGAAGGAGCAGATCGGCGCCAACTACGCCTCCCGTCTCGCCGCCCGCGGCATCGCGGCGCTCGTCTTCGACCCCGCTCATCAGGGCCAGAGCGGAGGCGAGCCCCGTGACCTCGAAGACCCCTACCGCCGAGGTGAGGACATCTCCTACGCCATCGACGTGCTCACGACGACCCCCGGCATCGACCCGCAGCGCATCGGCGTCCTCGGCATCTGCGCCGGTGGGGGCTACGCCGTGCACACCGCCCGCACGGACCACCGCATCAAGGCGGTCGGCACGGTCGTCCCCAACAACATGGGCACCACATTCCGCAGCTTCCAGCCCGACGGCCCGGCCGCAGCACTCAACGCCCTGGCGAACGCACGTATCGAAGAGGCCCGCTCCGGCGAGACAACCCGTGTGAACTGGCTGCCCGACACCCTCGAGGACGCCACGACAGCGGGCCTGATCGACATTGACACCACTCAAGCCATCACCTACTACCGCACCGAGCGTGGCGGTAACGAACACTCCACAAATCGGCGTCTCTCGCGCAGCGACTCCCTCCTGCTGGGCTATGACGCGTTCCACTTGGCCGATCAGCTCATGACCCAGCCACTACAGGTCATCCTCGCCGGACGCATCGGCAACACCGGCTCCTACGACACCGGCATGCAGCTGTGGAAGCTGGCCCCCAACCCCGTCGACCTCATGGTGATCGACAGCGCCGGCCACTACGAGATGTACGACGAACCCGAATACGTCGACGCTGCCGTCGAACGACTCACCAGCTTCTATGTGAACAACCTGTAAGACATCCGAACCGGCGAACCTATGCGGTCACAGCACTGGTCGTCCTGGTGCTCGTCCTCGCTCTGCTCGGCGGGACCGGCAACGAACGTCCCTTTACCCCGCTCAGTGACGACGAGCCCCCGTTCCCGGAGAACCCGAACAGCTCGGTGGGTTGTCTCACGAGCTGCGCCGTGCCGCTCGCACAGCTCGGCTTCGGACGGGATGCGCGCGCCGGGGGCGAACTCGCCCGCCCGGCTATCCGTGGTCAACGCGTCCAACACCCGCATATACGGGGCTCGGGGAGTGTGCGGCTCCGGGGATCGCTTAGGGACGGGGAGAGCGTTACAACGGGCCAGTCATGGGCGACTTGGACAGGCAGTTCAGCAGCCTTCTAGGGTTTCGCCGCCGGAGCGTCCCGCTGTCCGGACTCGGCGGACTCGGCGGACTCGGCGGACTCGGCGGACTCGGCGGGCTCGGCGGGACCGGTGGCAGGGACTCCGGAGGCCACGATGTCCGACTTCCGCGCGGTGCCGTCCTTGACCGGCGGCACCCCGGTGCCCGCTCGGTCGAGCTGCGCCCTGAGGGTCCGGGCGGTCCGGTGGGCGCTGCGCAGGGCGTCCCAGGTGAGCAGCGTGAGCGCCAGCCAGACCAGCGCGAAACCGGCCCAGCGCTCGGGCGGCATGGCCTCACCGAAGTAGAAGATGCCGAGCAGGAACTGGAAGACCGGGGCCAGGTACTGCAGCAGCCCCAGCGTGGAGAGCGGTACGCGGATCGCCGCCGCGCCGAAGCAGACCAGGGGGATCGCGGTGACCACGCCGGTCGCGGCGAGCAGGGCCGCGTGCCCCGCGCCCTCGGTGGTGAAGGTGGCCTCGCCCTGGGTGCCCAGCCACAGCAGGTAGGCGAGCGCGGGCAGGAACTGGATCGCCGTCTCGGCGGCCAGCGACTCGACGCCGCCGAGGTTGACCTTCTTCTTCACCAGGCCGTACGTGGCGAAGGAGAAGGCGAGGCAGAGGGAGATCCACGGCGGACGTCCGTAGCCGACGGTGAGGACGACCACGGCGGCGAAGCCGGTCCCGACCGCCGCCCACTGCACGGGGCGCAACCGCTCCTTGAGCAGCAGCACGCCCATGGCGATGGTGACCAGCGGGTTGATGAAGTACCCGAGCGAGGCCTCGACGACATGGCCGCTGTTCACGGCCCAGATGTAGACACCCCAGTTGACGGTGATGACCGCGGCGGCCACGGCGATCAGTCCGAGCCTCCGCGGCTGCCGCAGCAACTCGCCGGCCCAGGCCCAGCGTCGTACGACGAGCAGGGCTACGGCGACGAAGGCGAGGGACCACACCATCCGGTGGGCGAGGATCTCCCCGGCCCCGGCGGGCTTGAGCAGCGGCCAGAACAGCGGGACGAGCCCCCACATCCCGTACGCCGCGAAGCCGTTCAGCAGGCCTATTCGCTGCTCACTCCTGGACGACCCGGCCACGGGAACCTCCTGCTCGCGCTACGGCGTGCG
Organism: Streptomyces sp. JK94; assembly: GCF_053613315.1. Lineage (NCBI taxonomy): Bacteria > Bacillati > Actinomycetota > Actinomycetes > Kitasatosporales > Streptomycetaceae > Streptomyces > Streptomyces sp. JK94. Next base: position 107,149 of record NZ_JBSICH010000015.1, read on the forward strand.
GGGAAGGACGCGCGCCACGACGAAGGTAGCGCCGCACCCGGCCTCCTGTCATGCCCGTATCGCCATACGGTCATGACAGGAAACGGGAAGCGGGAAGCGGAATGCGGGCGAGGGCGGGGATGGGGGTGGGGGTGGGGGTGGACCTGGGCGTGGTGGCGTGTGGCAGGCCGCAGGCCGGCGTCAGCCCTTGAGTGCGGCGGAGACGGCTTCGGCGAGCGGTGTGGTCGGGCGGCCGGTCAGGCGGGACAGGTCGCCCGTGGAGACGACCAGCTCGCCCTTCTCGATGGCGCCGTCCACGCCCGCGAGGACGGCGGCCAGCGGTCCGGGCAGCCCGGCGCCGGTGAGGATGCCGGTGTAGGCGTCGGTGGAGACGGGGGTGTAGGCGATCTCCTTGCCGGTCTGCCGGCTCAGTTCGGCGGCGTACTCGGCGAAGCTCCACGCCTCGTCGCCGCCCAGTTCGTACGCCGTGTTCGCGTGGCCCTCGCCGGTCAGTACGGCGACGGCGGCGGCCGCGTAGTCGGCGCGGGCGGCGGAGGAGACCCGGCCCTCGCCGGCGGCCTGCACGACGGCGCCGTGCTCCAGGACCGGGGCGAGCTGCTCGGTGTAGTTCTCGTGGTACCAGCCGTTGCGCAGGAGCACGTACGGCAGGCCCGAGCCGACCAGTACGTCCTCGGTGGCGCGGTGGTCGTCGGCGAGCGCGGCCGTAAGGCTGCTGGGGGCGCTGGTGTAGGCGAGCAGGGCGACGCCGGCCTTCTTCGCCGCCTCGATCACGACCGTGTGCTGCTGGACGCGGCCCTTGTCGAACTCGTTGCCGGAGATCAGCAGCACCCGGTCCCCGGCCGCGAACAGGCCGTCGAAGGTCTCGGGGCTGTTGTAGTCGGCGACCGCCGGTCGGACGCCGCGGGCGGCGAGGTCGGCGGCCTTGTCCCGGTCGCGGACGACCGCGGTGACCTGGTCGGCCGGCACCTTCTCCAGCAACTGCCGCACGACGTGGCGGCCGAGGTGTCCGGTGGCTCCGGTGATGACGATGCTCATGGCTTCGGTGCTCCTTGTGGGGTGCGGTATCGCTGACCCTAAAGCGTGCGCTAACTGATGGATAGTGCCCACTTCAAGGTAAGGTACTTACCAGAAGGTTAGTGCGCAGGCGTGTCCGCTCCCACGGCCCGGTGGCGACGGCATGCGACGAGGCCCGGGCGTTTCCGCCCGGGCCTCGTCGAAACCGCGCACCACCGCCGACGTCAGCCGACGACCGTCCAGGTGTCGCCGCCGGCGAGCAGCGCGGCGAGGTCGCCCTTGCCGTCCTTCTCGACGGCGGTGTCGAGCTGGTCCGACATCAGCGTGTCGTAGACCGGCCGCTCGACGGAGCGCAGGACGCCGATCGGGGTGTGGTGCAGGGTGTCCGGGTCGGCGAGCCGGGACAGGGCGAACGCGGTGGTCGGGGACGCGGCGTGCGCGTCGTGGACCAGGATGTCCGCCTCGTTGTCCGCGGTGACCGTGACGACCTTCAGGTCACCGGTTCCCGGGTCGCGCACGACGCCCTGGGAACCCTCGGCTCCGAAACGGATCGGCTGCCCGTGTTCGAGGCGGATCACCGCCTCCTCGGCCTGCTGCCTGTCCTTCAGGGCGTCGAAGGCGCCGTCGTTGAAGATGTTGCAGTTCTGGTAGATCTCGATCAGAGCTGTGCCCGGGTGCTCGGCGGCCTGGCGCAGGACCTCGGTGAGGTGCTTGCGGTCGGAGTCGACGGTCCGGGCGACGAAGGACGCCTCCGCGCCGAGGGCGAGGGAGACCGGGTTGAAGGGTGCGTCCAGGGAGCCCATCGGAGTCGACTTGGTGATCTTGCCGACCTCGGAGGTGGGGGAGTACTGGCCCTTGGTCAGGCCGTAGATCCGGTTGTTGAAGAGCAGGATCTTGAGGTTGACGTTGCGGCGCAGGGCGTGGATGAGGTGGTTGCCGCCGATGGACAGCGCGTCGCCGTCACCGGTCACGACCCACACGGACAGGTCGCGGCGGGAGGAGGCGAGCCCCGTGGCGATGGCGGGGGCGCGGCCGTGGATGGAGTGCATCCCGTAGGTGTTCATGTAGTACGGGAAGCGGGAGGAACACCCGATGCCGGAGACGAAGACGATGTTCTCCTTCGCCAGGCCGAGCTGGGGCATGAAACCCTGCACGGCGGCGAGGATGGCGTAGTCACCGCAGCCGGGGCACCAGCGCACTTCCTGATCGGACTTGAAGTCCTTCATGGACTGCTTGCCCTCGGCCCGGGGGACCAGGGAAAGCGCCTGAACAGTGCCAGTGCCAGTGCCAGTGCCGGTACCGGTGTCGGCGCTGCCGGTGCCAGAGCCGGTACCCGCCCGCTTCGCTTCCGTGGACGTCTCAGCCATCGATGGCCTCCTTCAGGACCGTGGCGAGTTGTTCCGCCTTGAACGGCATGCCGTTGACCTGGTTGTACGACTGCGCCTCGACCAGGTACTTGGCCCGGACGAGCGTGGCGAGCTGGCCGAGGTTCATCTCGGGGATCACGACCTTGTCGTACCGCCCCAGCACCGCTGCGAGGTTGCGCGGGAACGGATTGAGGTGACGCAGGTGCGCCTGCGCGACCGCGTGACCGGCGGTGCGCAGACGGCGCACGGCCGCCGTGATGGGGCCGTACGTCGACCCCCAGCCCAGCACCAGGGTCCTCGCGCCGTCCGGGTCGTCGACCTCCAGGTCGGGGACGTCGATGCCGTCGATCTTGGCCTGGCGGGTGCGGACCATGAACTCGTGGTTGGCCGGGTCGTACGAGATGTTCCCGGTGCCGTCCTGCTTCTCGATGCCGCCGATCCGGTGCTCCAGACCGGCAGTGCCCGGCACCGCCCAGGGGCGGGCGAGGGTGCGCGGGTCCCGCTTGTAGGGCCAGAACACCTTCGTACCGTCGTCCAGGGTGTGGTTGGGGCCCCGCGTGAACTGCACCGCGAGGTCCGGCAGCTCGTCCGGTTCCGGAATGCGCCACGGCTCACTGCCGTTGGCCAGGTAACCGTCCGAGAGCAGGAAGACGGGGGTGCGGTACGTCAGCGCGATCCGGGCCGCCTCCAGAGCGGCGTCGAAGCAGTCGGCCGGGGTGCGCGGGGCGACCACCGGGACCGGCGCCTCGCCGTTGCGCCCGTACATCGCCTGGAGCAGGTCCGCCTGCTCGGTCTTGGTCGGCAGCCCGGTGGACGGCCCGCCCCGCTGGATGTCCACGATCAGCAGCGGCAGTTCCAGGGAGACCGCGAGTCCGATGGTCTCGCTCTTGAGCGCCACTCCCGGGCCGCTCGTCGTCGTCACGGCCAGCGAGCCGCCGAACGCGGCACCCAGCGCCGCACCGATGCCCGCGATCTCGTCCTCGGCCTGGAAGCTCCGCACACCGAAGTTCTTGTGCCTGCTCAGCTCGTGCAGGATGTCGGAGGCCGGGGTGATGGGGTACGAGCCGAGGAAGAGCGGCAGATCGGCCTGGCGGGCAGCGGCGATCAGGCCGTAGGACAGCGCCAGGTTCCCGGAGATGTTGCGGTACACGCCCGGCGGGAACGCCCTCGCCGCCGGCGCCACCTCGTAGGAGACCGCGAAGTCCTCCGTGGTCTCACCGAAGTTCCAGCCCGCCCGGTAGGCCGCGATGTTCGCGGCGGCGATGTCGGGCTTCTTCGCGAACTTCGACCTCAGGAACTTCTCCGTGCCCTCGGTCGGCCGGTGGTACATCCAGCTCAGCAGCCCGAGCGCGAACATGTTCTTGCTGCGTTCGGCCTCTTTGCGGGTGAGGTCGAACTCCTTGAGGGCCTCGACGGTCAGCGTGGTCAACGGCACCGGATGCAGGTGGTACCCGTCGAGGGAACCGTCCTCCAGGGGCGACGTGTCGTAACCGACCTTCTGCATCGCCCGCTTGGTGAACTCGTCCGTGTTGACGATGATCTCCGCGCCGCGCGGCATGTCGTCGATGTTCGCCTTCAACGCGGCCGGATTCATCGCGACCAGCACGTTGGGGGCGTCACCGGGGGTGAGGATGTCGTGGTCGGCGAAGTGCAGCTGGAAGGACGAGACACCCGGCAGAGTGCCGGCGGGTGCCCGGATCTCGGCCGGGAAGTTCGGCAGCGTCGACAGGTCGTTGCCGAACGACGCGGTCTCCGAGGTGAAACGGTCGCCGGTGAGCTGCATCCCGTCGCCCGAGTCTCCCGCGAACCGGATGATCACCCGGTCCAGCCGGCGGACGTCCTTCGCCCCGACCGGTTTGCGCTGCTCTCCTACGACGGTTCCGTCGGTCTGCTCCGCTGGGCTGCTGACCTGGCTGGTCACTGAAGTGGACCTCCCTCGAGGCGGCTGTCCGAGGAACGGTCTTTTACCGGCCGTCCCAGGATCAACCCTACGTCCGCAAGGGTTTACTTCCGGTGGACATTCGCATGATGGACACGACCCCGAGACGGCCCGCCGGACCGGCGGCCCCCGGTTTCCCCGCCTCCCGGCACCTGTGCGGACGCGCCCTGCCCGCGCTCCGGTTTCTCATCCGGGCGGATGAGAAACCGGTCAGCTGCAGGTCAGACGCGGGTCAGCTGCCGAGCGGTCGGCCCCGGACGCGATTCCCGGGGCGTGGGACGCCGCCCTGTCGATGCTCGGGACACTTGATGCGCGGCACGGACGCTTGGCGGTCGGGCGTCGGGCGTCGGGCACCGGCATCGGGACGTGGACCCGGCGTCGGAACGCTCGGCGTCACGTCTGCGGCCGCACGGGCGTCGGATGCCGGGACGCGCGACGTCAGGAGTTGAGATACGTGAGGACGGCGAGCACTCGCCGGTGATCACCGTCGCTCGGGGACAGACCCAGCTTCATGAAGATGTTGCTGACGTGCTTCTCGACCGCCCCGTCGCTCACGACGAGCTGCCGCGCGATCGCCGAGTTCGTCCGTCCCTCGGCCATGAGGCCCAGAACCTCCCGCTCCCGGGGAGTGAGCCCCGCCAGCACGTCCTGCTTGCGGCTGCGCCCGAGCAACTGCGCGACCACCTCCGGGTCCAGGGCCGTACCGCCCTGCGCGACGCGCACCACCGCGTCCACGAACTCCCGGACCTCGGCCACCCGGTCCTTGAGCAGGTAGCCGACGCCGCGACTGGAACCGGCCAGCAGCTCCGTGGCGTAGCGCTCCTCGACGTACTGCGACAGCACCAGGACGCCGAGGCCGGGGTGGGCCTTGCGCAGTTGCACGGAGGCGCGAACGCCCTCGTCGGTGTGGGTCGGCGGCATCCGTACGTCGGCCACCACGACGTCCGGCAGTTCACCCTGCGCGTCCAGCTCGGCAATGGTCTTGATCAGTGCCTCCCCGTCGCCGACACCGGCCACGACCTCATGCCCGCGGTCGGTCAGCAATCGGGTCAGCCCCTCCCTGAGCAGCACTGAATCCTCGGCGATGACCACCCGCACCCTGTCCTCCACGATCCTCGGCCCCCCACAGCCCGTCCACCTCACGGCCCGCGCGGCCCGCGCCGCGTTCACGAACCGTCCGTGTGACAGGCCCAGCATTCCAGCATCCGGGGCCGAATGCTTCAGGGCAACGGAGAAGAGGGGGAGGACCGGAACGTCGAGGGCCGGGCTAGGCGCGGTGGTCCCGTGGCCCCTGCGGGGTGTCCCGCGCGTCGGCCCTCGCTGCGCTCACGCGGTGGCCGCACCCTGGCACCGGTGGTGCTCACACGATGTCCCACGCGCGCCCGCCGCCGCGGTGCCTCACTTGGTCGCCAGCTCGCTCCGCCACGGCAGCTCCGCAGTCACCCGGGTCGGCCCGCCGGCCGGCGAGTCCACCACGAGGATCCCGTCCACCGCGCCGAGCCGCTCCGCCAGTCCCGCCAGTCCGGAGCCGGCCGACACGTCCGCTCCGCCCATGCCGTTGTCCACGATCTGGAGCATCAGCCGGTCCTCCACCCGCCACACCTCCACGGCGGCCGACGTGGCCCGCGCGTGCTTGCTGACGTTCTGCAGCAGCTCCGACACCGTGAAGTACGCGATGCCCTCGATGGCCGAAGCCGGCCGCTCCACCAGGTCGACCTCCACCCGCACCGGCACGGTGCAGCGCGAGGCGACCGCCGACAGGGCCGCGTCCAGGCCGCGGTCGGTCAGGACCGCCGGGTGGATGCCTCGGGCCAGGTCCCGCAGCTCCTGGAGGGCCGTCTTCACCTCGCCGTGCGCCTCGTCCACCATGATCGCCGCCGCCTGCGGATCCTCCCTGAGCTTCTCCTTCGCCAGCCCGAGGTCCATGGCCAGGTTGACCAGACGGGCCTGAGCCCCGTCGTGCAGGTCGCGCTCGATGCGCCGCAGGTCGGCCGCGGCCGTGTCGACGACGACACCACGGTCCGACTCCAGCTCCACGACCCGCGTCGCCAGCCGGGACGGTCCCAGCAGCCCGTGCACCATCAACCGGTCCACCGTCGTCAGCGCCCGGATGATCCACGGCGTGGCCAGCGTGAACAGGAGTCCGACCAGCGCGGTCAGAGTGATCTCGAAGGGATTGTCCAGATAGACGCGATGCGTCTCGTCGCCGTACAGCTGGAGCCCGTCCTGCCCGGCGTACATGGGGAACACCCAGAACCACAGCGGATACGTCAGCATCGCCCAGCCGACCGCCCAGAAGTTCACGGCGACGACGAACGAGAACACCGACCACGGGAACTGCAGAACCGCGTACAGCAGGCTCCGCCAGGAGGTGCCGCTCTTGAGCGTGGCGCCCATCCAGCCCATCGCGCCCTGCTTCTTCCGCCGCACCGGCTCCGGGTCTGCCACCTGGAGACCCAGCAGCGCACGCGCACGTACCCGTTCCATGGCACCGAAGCCCCGGCACCCCGCGAGTGTCGCCGCCAGCACCGGGACCCCCAGAAACGTCACCAGCAGGCCGGCTCCCAGCGACACCATCGTGACGGCGTAGGTGAAGAGCAGGACCCCGATCGGCAGGCCCAGCAGCACATAACCGAACTCCCTCCAGCTGCGCGCCTCGAAGGGCGCCCGCACCCCCGCCGGCAACCGGTGGTTTCGCGGCGCACCGGCGTCCCCGGGGAAGCCGGACCCGCTTGCGAATCCGTAATCCTGTCCGTAATCCGTGGCCATCGATGCCGTCCTTCTCCTCGTCCTACGGCTGTGCTGTCGTAACTCCACCCTCCTGGACCGCGCACCCGCGGGCCATGGAGCCCGTCGGCGTTCGGGAAGGGGGGTTTTCCCCACCCCCGCGGTGCGATCGCCGATCCGTCGGCCCGTGGCCGGTCACCTCGTCCCGGAGGCACGCGAAGGGTCCTCGGCGGCCGTGCGGTCGCGCCACGGCAGCTCGGCCGTGACCGCGGTGGGGCCGCCCTCCGGCGAGTCGACGACGAAGAGACCGTCGACGGCCGCCAACCGGTCGGCGAGGCCCTTCATCCCCGTGCCGCCGTCGAGGCGCGCGCCGCCGCGACCGTCGTCCTCCACCTGTATGAGCAGCCGGTCGGACGACCGCCAGACCTCCACGGCGACGGACTTCGCCCCGCTGTGCTTGCTGACGTTCTGGAGCAGCTCCGAGACGGTGAAGTAGGCGATGCCCTCGATGGCCGCCGCGGGGCGCTCCGCCAGGTCGACGGTCACCTTGACGGGCACGGTGCAGCGGGAGGCGACCGAGGAGAGCGCCGCGTCCAGGCCGCGGTCGGTCAGGACGGCGGGATGGATGCCGCGTGCCAGGTCCCGCAGCTCCTGCAGCGCCAGTTTCACCTCGCCGTGCGCCTCGTCGACCATGGCGGCGGCGGTGTCCGGGTCCTCCAGGAGCTTCTCCTTGGCCAGCCCCAGTCCCATGGCCAGGTTGACCAGACGGGCCTGCGCGCCGTCGTGCAGGTCGCGCTCGATGCGCCGCAGGTCGGCCGCGGCCGTGTCCACCACGATCCCCCGGTCGGACTCCAGCTCGGCGATGCGCCGCTCCAGCTCGTCGGACGGGGACAGCAGGCCTCGGACCATCGCCCGGTCGACGTTGGTCAGGCCCCGCGCGATGAACGGCAGGACCGGCCACAGCACGAACAGCGACGTCAACGTGATGACGAAGGTGAAGACACCCCACGGGAGCCGTATGAAGTCGTACAGGACCGTGCGCCAGCCCACCGGGTCCTTCAGCGCCATCCACAACTGCGGGAAGAACCCGTCCTTGCCCCGCAACGGCAGCGGGCTCGGCTCGTCCACCCGCACCCCCAGCAGCGCCCGGGCCCGGCCCCGCTCCAGCTTGCCCAACTGGCGCGCACCCATCAGTCCGCCCGCCAGCAGCGGGAAGCCGATCACCGTGACCGTCAACCCGACACCGACGGACAGCATCGTCACGACGTAGACGAAAGCGAGCAGCGACGCCGGGAAATTCGCCAGCAGGTGGGCGATCTCCTTCCAGGTGTACCGGTCGTAGGCGAAGCGGGCCGGCGGCAGGCGGTCGCCGGGCCCTGTGTCGGCGTACCCGCCGGGGGGCGGTGTCGAGAGGCGTTCGGTCATACGAGTCAGCGTGCCGTGCGGCGCAGCACCGCGCCATGAGGTGGACCGCCGGGATGCACTGAGGAAAACCCCACCCCCGCACCCCAAGGTGCGACGGGCTGCTTACCGTCCCTTTATCAGGCCCTAGACTCCCGTGCGTACAGATCGTCGAACGGCAGCGTTCAGGACAGCGGCGTTCAGGACAGCGCCGTTCAGCGCGTCGGCGTTGACACAGACGTGCAGGGCAGAGACGTGCAGGACAGAGACGTGCAGGGCAGAGACGTGCAGGACAGAGACGTGCAGGACAGAGACGTGCAGGGCAGAGACGTGCAGGACAGTGGCGTCCGTGACAGGGAGTGAGGGACGGACATGCCGGAACCGACCGTCGGTGACGTCACCGTCGGCGATGTACCCGCCGCCGACGCGACCGTCGGCCTCGCCGCGGACTACTTCCAGTCCTACTCGGTCGTCGGCCTGCTCGCCGTCGTCGGGGTGCTCTTCGTCGCCGTCGCCTTCGGAGCCGGACGCCTGCTGCGGCCCGTGGTCCCGACGCCCGAGAAGCTGCTGACGTACGAGTGCGGTGTCGACCCCGTGGGCGAGGGCTGGGCCCACACCCAGGTCCGCTACTACGTCTACGCGTTCCTCTACGTGATCTTCGCCGTCGACTCCATCTTCCTCTTCCCCTGGGCGACGGTCTTCGCCGGTCCCGGCTACGGCGCGACGACCCTCGTGGAGATGTTCATCTTCCTCGGCTTCCTGGCCGTGGGCCTGTTGTACGCATACAAGAAGGGCGTCCTGTCGTGGACGTGAACCCCTCCGAGCCCGTGCTTCTCCCCGAGCCCCAGAAGCTGGGCGCGCTCTCGCGCCTCGCCCCCGAGCCGATGAAGGTCGTCCTGAACTGGGGCCGCCGGTACTCCCTGTGGGTCTTCAACTTCGGCCTCGCCTGCTGCGCCATCGAGTTCATCGCCGCGTCGATGGCCCGCCACGACTTCATCCGGCTCGGTGTCATCCCGTTCGCGCCGGGGCCCCGCCAGGCCGACCTGATGGTGGTGTCCGGCACGGTGACCGACAAGATGGCGCCCGCCGTCAAGCGCCTGTACGAGCAGATGCCCGAGCCGAAGTACGTCATCTCCTTCGGCGCCTGCTCCAACTGCGGTGGCCCTTACTGGGACTCCTACTCCGTGACGAAGGGCGTCGACCAGATCATCCCCGTCGACGTCTACGTCCCCGGCTGCCCGCCGCGCCCCGAGGCGCTGCTCCAGGGCATCCTGAAACTCCAGGAGAAGATCGCGCGGGAGTCGCTGGGCGAGCGGTACGGTGTCTCGCCCCGGCCGTCGGCCGCCGCCCTGCAGAGCGGTCTGGTGCGGCCACCGGCCACGGACGCCGCCACGTCCCCGGACACCGCCACCTCCCCGGACGCCGCCGTGGGCCAGACCTCGGGCTCGGCTTCGGGTTCGGGCTCGGCTTCGGGCTCGGCTTCGGACTCGGGGGAGGCCCGATGAGCGCGGTCGGCTGGCTGCCTGCCGACACCGGGGAACTCTTCGGCACGGAGGCCACGGCCGAGGAGTCGTACGACGTCCTCACCGTGGACGTGCCGCCGGTGTCCTGGATCCCCGCCCTGGAGACCGCGCGCGACCGACTGGGCTGCAGCTACTTCGACTGGCTGAGCGCGGTCGACGAACCGGGCACCGGGTTCCGCGTCGCAGCGCATGTCGTGGCGCTCGGACCGGTACGCCGGCTGCTGCTGCGTACGACGGTTCCGCACGAGGCCCCGGTCCTGCCCACCGCCGTCTCGGTGTACGCGGGCGCGGCCTGGCACGAGCGCGAGACCCATGAGATGTTCGGCGTCGCCTTCGAGGACCACCCCGCCCTGGACCACCTGCTCCTGCCGGAGGGCTTCGAGGGCCACCCCCTGCGGAAGGACTTCGTCCTGGCCGCCCGCGTCGCCAAGGCCTGGCCCGGGGCCAAGGAGCCCGGAGAGTCCGAACACGGTGGCCCCCGGCGCCGCCAGATGCTGCCGCCCGGTGTTCCCGACCCCAACGAGTGGGGCCCGCTGAAGGGCCAGCTGCCTCCCGCTCCGGCCCGCCCGGCCCGCGGGGCGGGACGTGCGGCGGGGGAGCGCCCGGCTCGCGCGGCAGGAGAACGCCCTGCCCGCCGGACCCGTACGGCCACCGAGGGCTCCGCCAGCCAGACGGCAGCCGGGGGAGAGGTATCGGTGACTCCTCGCCGTTCGCGTACGGCGGCCGAGGGCTCCGCCAGCCAGACGACCGCACCCGCCACGGAGCCCTCGGCCACCCCGGCGGTCCGTCGCACGCGCAGTGCCGGTCAGGGTTCCGCGTCCCAGCGAACGGGCGTCCCGTCGGAGGAGCCCGCCGAGGCGTCGACGGCCGAGAACGACCCGACAGAGAAGGACCCGGCCGGGCAGGACGTCGGTGGGGCGGCTGCCCCGCGGACCCGACGTGCGCGCAGCGCGAGCGAGGGCTCGGCGTCCCAGCGGCCCGGTCCGGGAGGCAACGCAACCCCTCGGCGAGCCCGGAGTGCGTCGGAAGGTTCAGCGAGTCAGCGCTCCGCCGCCGACGCAGGAACGCCGCACGAGACGGCAGCCGATCCCGCCTCCCCTCCCGGCGACGACACGACGACGTCCTCGCGTACCGGGGAACCGGCCCGGCAGGCGGCCCCTTCCGCACCGCGCAGCCCGGACGCCCCCTGGCACCACGCCCGCCCTGCTTTCGGTGAGGACGAGCAAGGCGACGAGCCGGACCGACGTCAAGAACCGCAGCCGGGACAGGGGCAGACGCGAGCGCGGCAACAGGGACAGAACCCGGAGCCGGAGCCGGAGCCCGGGCAGGGCGGCGAAGCGGGCTCCGGCTCCAGGTCGACGGCAGGCCCAGAGGCACCCGAAGAGGCAGAAGCCGTGAACGAGCCCGGCACTCCCCGGTTGACCGGCCCCTCGGCAGAGCCCGACATCCGTGCGGGAGCCGATGCCTCGGACGGGTCCGACGCCACCGACACCTCCCCGGACCACCCCGGTTCCCCGGACCACCCCGGTTCCCAGGACCCCCCCGAATCCCAGGACTCTCCGAACCGCCCGAACTCCCCAGGAGGCCCGCAGTGAACGACGCACTCGACGTCACCCTGCGCCTCCTGATCGTCTTCGTCGTCTTCCTCACCTTCCCCCTGATCGTGGGCCAGACCGAGCACAAGGTGATGGCCCACATGCAGGGCCGCCTCGGCCCGATGTACGCCGGCGGCTTCCACGGCTGGGCCCAGCTCGTCGCGGACGGTGTGAAGTTCGCGCAGAAGGAGGATGTGGTCCCCGCCGACGCGGACCGACGCATCTTCCGGCTCGCCCCCGCCGTGGCGCTGTTGCCGTACCTCCTGGTTCTCCTGGCGATTCCCGTCGGCCCCGGTGAGGGCGCGGTGGGCCAGGTCGTCGACGCCGGTGTCTTCTTCGTCCTCGCCGTCATGGGAGTGGGCGTCCTCGGCTCGCTCATGGCCGGCTGGGCCTCCGCCAACAAGTTCTCCCTCCTCGGCGGCCTGCGCACGGCCGCCCAGCTCCTCGCCTACGAACTGCCGATGCTGCTGACCGCCGCCTCCGTCGCGATGGCGGCCGGCACGGTCTCACTGGTCGGTATCCTCGACGCCTTCGAGTGGTGGTGGCTGCCCTGGCAGATCGTGGGTGCGATCGTCTTCTTCGTCGCCGGGCTGGCCGAACTGCAACGCCCCCCGTTCGACATGCCGGTCGCCGACTCGGAGATCATCTTCGGCGCCTACACCGAGTACACCGGCCTGCGTTTCGCCTTGTTCCTCCTTGCCGAGTACGCCGGGATCGTCGTCCTGTGCGGCCTCACCACCGTCCTGTTCCTGGGCGGCTGGCACGGCCCCTGGGGTGCCGACGGTCTCGGCTGGGTGTGGACCCTGCTGAAGGCAGCCGTACTCGCCTTCGTGGTGATCTGGCTGCGCGTCACCTATCCGCGCCTCCGCGAGGACCAGCTCCAGAAACTCTCCTGGACCCTCCTCGTTCCCCTCTCCCTCGCCCAGATCGCCCTCACCGGCATCGTCAAGGTGGTGATCGCGTAACCATGGCCCCCATCCCCGGCAGCGGCCTGGCCAAGGGCCTGGCCGTCACCCTGCGCACGATGACCAAGAAGACCGTCACCGAGCAGTACCCGGACGCCCAGCCCGAGCTGCCGCCCCGTACCCGCGGCGTGATCGGTCTGTTCGAGGAGAACTGCACGGTCTGCATGCTGTGCGCCCGCGAATGCCCCGACTGGTGCATCTACATCGACTCCCACAAGGAGACGGTCCCGGCGGCGGCACCCGGCGGGCGCGACCGCAGCCGCAACGTCCTCGACCGCTTCGCCATCGACTTCTCCCTGTGCATGTACTGCGGTATCTGCATCGAGGTCTGTCCGTTCGACGCCCTGTTCTGGTCGCCGGAGTTCGAGTACTCCGAGACCGACATCCGGGACCTCACCCACGAACGCGACAAGCTCCGCGAGTGGATGTGGACGGTCCCGGCCCCGCCCGCCCTCGACCCCGGCGCGGAGGAGCCGAAGGAACTCGCCGCCGCCCGCAAAACCGCCGACAAACTGGCCGCCCAGCAGGAAGCGTCCCAGCAGGGAGCCCCCCAGCAGACGGTTGCCCAGCAGACGGTGGCACCGCCCGGGACCGCCCGGGCCACCGAACCGCACGCCGACGAGCAGGCCCGCGCCGCCGAACAGCCCACCCGCCCCATGGGCGACTCCAAGCAGCAGACGGACCAGCCGACGCCGGACCAGCCGACGCCGCACCCGTCTAAGCCCGGCCGGCAGGCGCCGAAACCGGACCAGCCGGACCAGCCCGACCAGCCCGACCAGCCCGACCAGGAGGGCCGGGAATGACCCTCGCAGCGACCGTCGGCCACCTCGCCGCGCACTCCACGACCACGGCCGCCGAATCCCACGGCTTCCTCTCCCCGACCGGCGTCGAGATCGCCTTCCTCCTCGTCGGCCTGGTCACCCTCGGCGCCGCCGTCGTCACCGTCACCACCCGGCAACTCGTCCACGCCGCCCTGTGGCTGGTGGTGGCCCTCGGCGGACTCGCCGTCGAGTACCTCCTGCTCACCGCCGAGTTCATCGCCTGGGTACAGGTCCTCATCTACGTCGGTGCCGTCGTCGTCCTCATCCTGTTCGGTCTGATGCTCACCAGGGCGCCCATCGGCCGGTCCCCGGACGCCGACTCCGGCAATCGCTGGGCCGCCCTCACCGTGGCCTCGGCCTCGGCCGCGGCCCTGGTGTGGGTGGTCGTCGACGCCTTCCGCACCACCTGGATCGACCTGGACGGCCCGGCCGCCGGTACCACCGCCGTGACCGGAGCGAGTCTCTTCCAGAACTGGGTCCTTCCCTTCGAGGCCCTCTCCGTCCTCCTCCTCGCAGCCCTGGTCGGCGCCATCGTCCTGTCCCGCAAGGCGAAGACGGACCGCGCCGCCGCAGGCCGTACACCAGCCCCTAGCCGCTCACCCGCCCCCAGCAGCACCCCCGAAACAGGCAGCACACCCACAACGGGCCGCACACCCGGAACGGCCCGTACGGCTGAAGCGGGCCCCACCCCCGAAGCCGACCGGTCAACCGGCCCGAACGGCCCGACCAGTCCGCCCGGTGCCGACAAGGCTGGTGACCGCTGATGCACCTCGCCTATCCCGCCGTTCTCTCCGCCCTCCTGTTCTGCACGGGCCTGTACGGCGTCCTCGCCCGTCGCAACGCGATCCTGGTCCTGATGTCGGTCGAGCTGATGCTCAACGCCGTCAATCTCAATCTGGTCGCCTTCGACGTCTGGCTCAGCAAGGCCGCCGAGGAGACCCTGCACTCCGGCCAGGCCCTGACCCTGTTCACGATCGCCATCGCAGCCGCCGAGATCGGCCTCGGTCTGGCCATCGTGCTCGCCGTCCACCGCAACCGCGGCACCTCGGACATCGACAGGCTCCGCGACACCGCGGAGGGCCACGAGCCGGACGCCCCCGACACCGATGCCCCCGCGACCGGGACGGCCGCCGAGAAGGCTGAGGCCACCGCGTGACCACGACCACCCTCGCCGTACTCGTCCCCCTGCTCCCCTTTCTGGGGGCAGCCGCCGGCCTCCTGCTGGGCCGCGCGGCACCCGGGTTCGTCCGGCCGCTCGCCGTCCTGCCGACGCCGGCGGCCCTCGTACTCGCCGTGGTGGTCGCTGCCCGCCAAGGCGGTGGCGGGCCCGTTGACGCTGCCACCGAGCTGACGCCCACCGGTTCGGTGCCCATCGAACTCGCCCTGCACATCGACGGCTTCGCCGCCCTCGTCGCCGTGCTGGTCGGCTGCGTCGCCACCTGCGTGCAGATCTACTCCACGGGCTACCTGCGCGACGACCCGCGCTACTCCTCGTACGCCGCTCTCGTCTCCTTGTTCACCTCCGCGATGTTCCTCGTCGTCTACTCCGGCGACCTGATGGTGCTGCTGGTCGGCTGGGAGATCATGGGCATCTGCTCGTACTTCCTGGTCGGTCACTACTGGGAGACGCCGGAGGCCCGCGCCGCCTCCCTCAAGGCCTTCCTGGTGACCAAGCTAGGTGACGTCCCCTTTCTGATCGGCCTGCTGGCGCTGGCCACCGAGGCCGGCTCCTTCCGTATCACCAAGATCCTCGGCGTGGTCGCGAACGGCTCCCTCGACCACCCGACGCCGATCGCCTTGCTGCTCCTGGCCGGTGTCGCGGGCAAGTCGGCGCAGTTCCCGCTGCACACCTGGCTCCCCGACGCCATGGCGGGCCCGACGCCCGTCTCCGCGCTGATCCACGCCGCGACGATGGTCACCGCCGGCGTCTACTTCATCGCCCGGCTCCTTCCGCTCTTCCAGGCCTCGCACGCGGCGATGGTCGTCCTCGCCGTCATGGCCGCGGTCACGATGATCGGCTCGGCGCTCGCCGCGCTCGCCCAGGACGACATCAAGCGCGTTCTCGCCTACTCGACCATCGGGCAGCTCGGCTACATGACCGGCGCCCTCGCCGCGGGCGACCGCGACGCCGCGGTCTTCCACCTCCTCACCCACGGTGCCTTCAAGGCGCTGCTGTTCCTCGCCGCCGGTGTGATCATCCACGCCGCCGGCACCAACTCGCTGGCCACCATGTCCCGTATGCAGGGCCTGCGCGACCGCGTCCCGGACGCCTACTGGACGATGACCGTGGCGCTGCTCGCACTCGCCGCCATCCCGCCCTTCAGCGGTTTCTTCTCCAAGGAGTCCGTCCTCGTCGCCGCGGAGCACGTCGCCACCGGCCACACCGAGCACGCGCCCGGCGCCGCCGGCTGGACCGTCCTCCTCGCCGGCCTGGTCACGGCCCTGCTCACCGCCGCCTACGCGACGCGCCTGTGGCTGCTGGCGTTCCGTGGCCAGGGAACCGAGGCACCCGACCACGGCACACAGCCCCTGGTCATGAACGCCGTGCTCTGGGTCCTCGCCATCCCCTCACTCGCCCTCGGCGGGCTCGCCTTCCGCCTGCTGCCCGACTGGTTCGACGGCCGCGACCTCACCCCCACGCTCACCACCTCCGTGCTCGGCACGGGTGTGGCCGTGGTCGGCGGCATCGTCACCTACGCCGCCTGGCGCCACACCACGGCGCCGGCGGCCCGGAGCCCGCTGGGCGCGGTCGCGGCCCATCCGGAGGGCGACGCCGCCCTGGTGGAGGCCGAGGCCATCGCCAGCCACCAGCCGGCCTACGGAGACATCGCGTACGCCCCCGATCCGTCGGATCCGGGACGGCTCCTGCTGGGCCCCCTGCACCGGCACGCGGCCGTCGGCTTCCACCTGGACGCGGTGTACACGACCCTCTTCGTCCGGCCGGTCCAGGCCGGGGCGAGACTCGTCCGCTTCCTCGACCGCGAGGTCGTCGACACCTACGTACGCGGGGCGGGCGCCCTGCCCCGCTGGCTCGGAACCGCCGCCCGCCGTGCCCAGACCGGCAATGTGCAGACCTATGTGAGCGCGCTGTTCGCCGGCACCGTCGTCCTCGTGGTCGCCGCCGTCCTCGCCGCCACGGGAGCGTGAGCAGGCATGATCGATATCAACGAGTCCGTGATGCAGTTCCTTCTCGCGTTGATCGTCGTCGGCCCGCTTCTCGGTGCCGCCACGGCCCTGCTCCCGGCCCCGCCCGGGCTGAAGGGAAAGTCGCCCGAGCAGGCCGTACTGCGACACGGCGTCATCGTCACAGGCGCCGTCCTCATCGCCGCGATCGTCCTCGTACTCGGCTTCGACCACGACCATCCGTCGAAGATGCAGGCCAGCACGGACATCAGCTGGATCCCCGCACTCGACGTGCGCATCCACCTCGGCATCGACGGCATCTCCCTCCCCCTGCTGGTCCTGACCGCGCTGCTGACCTTCCTCTGCGCGCTCTACTCGTACTTCAAGATGCCTTCGGGCCCGGGCCCGAAGGCCTTCGTCGCGCTGCTGCTCGTCCTGGAGTCCGGCACCCTCGCGACCTTCGCCGTTCTCGACCTGGTGCTGTTCTTCCTCGCCTTCGAGATGGTCCTCATCCCGATGTACTTCCTCATCGCCCGCTGGGGCGGCGAGGGGCGGGCCGGGGCGGCCTGGAAGTTCATCCTCTACACACTCCTCGGCTCCGTCGTCATGCTGCTCGGCCTGCTCCTGGTCGGACTCAGCGCAGGCACGTTCGACATGGTGGCACTCGCCACTGACAACGGCCGGTCCCTGACCACATCCGCGCAGGTCATCGCGGTTCTGGCAATCGGGATCGGGCTCGCGGTCAAGACCCCGATGTGGCCCCTGCACAGCTGGCTGCCCGACGCCCACACCGCCGCCCCGACCGTTGGTTCCGTCCTGCTGGCCGGTGTCCTGCTGAAGATGGGTACGTACGGGTTCGTCCGCATTCTTCTCCCGGTCGCGCCGGACGGCTTCGAGACCTTCGCGCCCTACCTCGCCGCGTTCGCCGTCGTCGGCGTCATCTACGGCTCCCTGGCCTGTCTGGCCCTCGCCAAGCAGGGTGCGAAGGGCGACCTCAAGCGCCTCATCGCCTACTCCTCCGTCGGCCACATGGGCTTCGTCCTGCTCGGCATCGCGACCATGACCCCGACCGGCGTGAACGGCGCCCTGTTCGCCAACATCGCCCACGGCCTCATCACCGGCCTGCTCTTCTTCGTGGTCGGCGCACTCAAGGACCGCACCGGCACCACCGACCTCGACACCCTCGCCGAGGAGACCGGAGCCGCTCTGTACGGCAGGGCACCGCGCCTCGGCGGCCTGCTCGCCTTCGCGGCGGTCGCCTCGCTCGGCCTGCCGGGCCTGGCCGGTTTCTGGGGCGAGATGCTGGCCCTGTTCGGCGCCTTCGATCCCCACGACGACCTCAGCCGCCCCGCCTTCCTCACCTTCATGGCCGTCGCCGCGTTCGGCACGCTGCTGACCGCCGCGTACATGCTGATCGTGGTCCGCCGCGTCTGCATGGGCGCCGTGCCACAGGGAGCTTCGAAGCTCACCGACGTCCGCACGTACGAGTTCGCCGCCTGGACGCCGCTCGTCGCCCTCACCGTCGTCGCCGGACTGTGGCCCGGCACCCTCCTGGGGCTGACCGACCCGGCCGTGCAGCAGCTCCTCCCAGGAGGCCCCCGATGAGCTCCCCGGCCCAGCCCCTCACCGAGACGGTGTCGCAGTCACTGGCCCAGAACCTCGTCCAGTCCGTCGACTGGCTCGCCATCGCCCCGCCCACCATCACGGCGGTCGTCGGCCTCGCCGTCCTCGTCACCGACCTGTTCGTCAAGGACGCCCGCAAGTCACTGCTCGGCTGGATGTCGGTCGCCGGACTCGCCGCCGCCGCGCTCATGCTGCTGCCCCTGGTGAACGGCGACCGCTCGACGTTCTGCCTGACCGGCGACGCCGACGTCTGCAGCTACACGGCGGACACCTTCACGCTCGCCATCCAGTTCCTGGTCCTCGGCGGCGCCCTCCTGACCGCCCTGCTGTCGGTCACCGCAGTCAAGGACCCCGGCCGCGGACTCCCCGAGGGCGAATTCTGGTTCCTTCTCCTCTCGTCCGCGGCCGGCGCCGCCCTCCTGCCCGCCTCCCGCGACCTCGCGACCCTCATCGTCGCCCTGGAGGTCGCCTCCCTGCCCGCCTTCGCCCTCGTGGGCCTGCGGCAGGGCGACCGCCGGTCCTCCGAAGCGGCCCTGAAGTTCTTCCTGTCCTCGGTCACCGCGACCGCGGTCAGCCTCATGGGCATCAGCTTCGTCTACGCCTCCACCGGCACCCTCCACCTCACCCAGGTGGCGGAACGCATCCAGCACGTCGACGGGCAGCTCACCACACTCGCCCAGACCGGTGTCGTCCTCACCCTCGTCGGCTTCGCCTTCAAGACGGCCGCCGTGCCCTTCCACTTCTGGGTGCCCGACACCTACGTGGGTGCGCCCCTGCCGATCGCGGCGTACCTGTCCGTGGTCGGCAAGGCGGTCGGCTTCTCCGGCCTGATCCTCGTCACGGTCATCGCCCTCCCGTCCTACGCCGACGTGTGGGGGCCGGCTCTCGCGGCACTGGCCGCGCTCACCATGACGGTCGGCAACGTCGGAGCCCTCCGCCAGCAGGCCACGCGCGCGTACAGCGCGGTACGCCTGCTCGCCTGGTCGTCCGTCGGCCAGGCCGGCTACCTCCTGGTTCCGATCGCCGCCGCCGCGTACTCCGACGCCCCCGAGCGGTCGATCGGCTCCACCGTCGCCTACGCCCTCATGTACGCCGCGGTGAATCTCGGCGCCTTCGCGGTGGCCGCGCTCGTCGGGCGTACGAGGCCGCGGAACCGCGTCGCCGACTACCGCGGTCTGTACGCGTCCAACCCGCCGGCGGCCCTGCTCCTGGGGTTTTTCCTGCTCTGCCTCGCCGGACTGCCGCCCGGCGTCATCGGTCTCTTCGCCAAGGTCACGGTCTTCTCGGCGGCGGTCGACGCGGGGCTCGGCTGGCTGGCCGTCGTCATGGCGGTCAACGTCGTCATCGCGCTGTTCTACTACCTCCAATGGACGGCCCTGCTGTTCCGGGCGCCCGAGGACGCGGCGGTCAGGCATCACGCCCCCGCCCCCGTCACGGCGGCGATCACCGTGGCCGCGGTCCTCGCCGTCGCCCTCTCGGGAGCACCGCAGCTGATCCTGCGCTTCGCCGACACCGGCCTCTTCTGAGCGGCGGCTTCGAGGACGCGCACGTGCGGTACCCGCCCTCCACGCGCGCATACCGCCCGCCGCGGCCGTCACCCGTACGGACCACGCGCGCCGCAGCGAGCGCCAGGGAACTGGCGGCCCTCGCCTGGCGTTGACCAGTACAGAAGGGTCCACTGGACGTGATGCCACGACACCGGTGGCATCGGAGACGGGAAGCAACCACAGCGAGCGACAGCTGCAAGCAAAGGGTTCCCCTGCTGCACCACTTGGAGGGCGTACCGTGCACCGCCGGCACAACGGGCTCAGGACGGCAGTCCTCCTCGGGGGACTGTCCGCGCTCATCATTGTCATCGGCAGTTTCTTCGGCCGAGCAGGGCTCGTCGTCGCGGTCCTCGTCGCCCTGGGCAC
Organism: Streptomyces sp. JK94; assembly: GCF_053613315.1. Classification (NCBI taxonomy): domain Bacteria; kingdom Bacillati; phylum Actinomycetota; class Actinomycetes; order Kitasatosporales; family Streptomycetaceae; genus Streptomyces; species Streptomyces sp. JK94. Next base: position 127,160 of record NZ_JBSICH010000015.1, read on the forward strand.
GAACGCGTACGCGTACTGGAACAGCGACAAGCTCGCGCTGCGCGCGATGCGTGCCCGCCCCGTCAGCGAGTTCGAGGCTCCGGGGCTCTACCGGATGGTCCGCGAGCTCTCCACCCAGGCCCGCCAGCCCATGCCCCGCCTGTACATCTCGCCGACGGAGGCGCCGAACGCCTTCGCGACCGGCCGCAACCCGCGCAACGCGGCCGTGTGCTGCACCGAGGGCATCATGCGCCTGCTCGACGAGCGCGAGCTGCGCGGCGTCATCGGCCACGAGCTCAGTCACGTCTACAACCGCGACATCCTGATCTCGTCCGTCGCCGGCGCCCTGGCCTCCGTGATCATGTTCCTGGTCAACTTCGCCTGGCTGATCCCCATCGGCCGGTCCAACGACGATGACGGACCGGGTCTGCTGGGCATGCTCCTCATCATGATCCTCGGTCCGCTCGCCGCCACCGTCATCCAACTGGCGATCAGCCGCTCCAGGGAGTACGAGGCCGACGCCTCCGGCGCCCAGCTCACCGGCGACCCGATCGCCCTCGCCGGCGCCTTGCGCAAGCTCGAGACGGGCACGAAGCAGCTGCCGCTGCCCCCCGAGCCCCGGATCGAGACCGCCAGCCACATGATGATCGCCAACCCGTTCCGCCCGGGGCAGGGACTCTCGAAGATGTTCTCCACCCATCCGCCGATGGCGGAGCGGATCGCCCGACTCGAAAAGATGGCAGGTCGACAGCGATGAAGACCATCCTCAACGTCATTTGGCTCGTCCTCAGCGGCTTCTGGCTGTTCCTCGCCTACCTGCTCGCGGGCGTCCTGCTCTGCATAACGGTCGTCGGAATCCCGTTCGGCATCGCGGCCTTCCGTATCGGCGTCTATGCCCTGTGGCCCTTCGGCTACACGGCGGTCGAACGCAGCGACGCGGGGGCGCCCTCGTGCATCGGCAACGTGCTCTGGCTTCTCCTCGCCGGCTGGTGGCTCGCCATCGGGCACATCGTCACCGGTATCGCCTTGTGCGTCACGATCATCGGGATCCCCCTCGGTATCGCCAACTTCAAGCTGATCCCCGTCTCGCTCCTCCCCCTGGGACGCGAAATCGTGCGAACGGACCAGCCGTTCACGGCCACCGGCACCACGCAGAGGACCGACTGGTAGCAGCCGTTCTCCACAGTCGCGGGGTTGTCCACAGGCCCGCTCGGATGTCAGTGGCGGCCTGCATCATGAACGCATGACCGAGATCGAGCAGTTGCTGGCACAAGTCGCCGCCAAGGCAGGCAGCGCCCGTCCCTGGGGCTGGACTTCCCCGTCAGCCCCCGTCGACGGGACGACGCCGGCCCGTGCGGAAGCCGTCCTGGGCTTCCCACTGCCCTCGCTGCTGTCCGACCTCTACCTGCGGATGGGGGACGGTGGTTTCGGCCCGGAGTACGGGTTGCTGCCCCTGCTCGACAGTCCGCCCTCCGGCGAGCCGGCCGCCGTCGCCCAGTACCTCGCCAACCGCGAAGACGGCCTGAAAGACCCCGAGTGGCCCTGGCCCGAGGGCGTGCTTCCGATATCCCACTGGGGATGCGCGATGTACGCGTGCGTGGACTGCCGCTCCCCGCAGGCCACCGTCCTGCTCTTCGAACCCAATGCCGGTGACGCGGACCACGCCTGGTTCGTCGACGCCCCGAGCCTGACGGACTGGCTGCGAGCCTGGGTCGACGGCACGGGTTGGTACGAGGAGGCCAATGAGGGAGTGGAGCTGGCCCCGTGGACCGATTTCCCCATACGTACGGCGAGCAGCGGTCCAGAGGCGGCGGACGCTGCACCCGCACGGGCGTCCTGAGCGGGTTACGGCAACCCCGAACGACCTAGCTGGCGGCCGCGCCTTCCTTCCCGCCCGGCCCCCTGGCGGCCTCGACCACCCGGCTTCCCACGCCACCGAGAACCTCCCCCCGCCGGGCGAGCCGAAGCTCCCCCGACAAACCGAAGCCCGACCCGCCGGGCGAGCCGAAGCCCCGCCGGAGGGCCAACCGCAGCCCCGCCGGCGCCGGCCGAGGCCCCTGCCGGCACCTACCGCGAGAGTTCCCCCTCCCCCCGACGCCTACCGCGAGAGTCCTCCCTCCCGCCCCCGCACGCCCACATACGCGACCGCGCCCATGGCCACCACACCCACGCCCACGATCACCGAACCCACCGGAAGGGAGAACGCGAGCACAAGGCACCCGGTCAGGCCCAGCGCCGGTACGACCCGCGACACCCTGGCCGGGTCGAGGGTCCAGGCCGAGGCGTTGGCCACGGCGTAGTACGTCAGCACACCGAAGGAGGAGAAGCCGATCGCGCCGCGCACATCCACCGTGGCCGCCAGGACCGCGACCACCGCGCCCACGGCCAGCTCCGCCCGGTGCGGTACCTGGAAGCGCGGATGCACCGCGGCCAGCGCTCCGGGAAGGTGACGGTCGCGGGCCATGGCCAGTGTCGTCCGTGAGACACCGAGGATCAGTGCCAGGAGGGAGCCCAGCGCGGCCACGGCGGCGCCGCCCCGCACGACGGGCGCCAGACCCGGCAGGCCGGCCGCCCGTACTGCGTCGGCCAGCGGCGCCGTCGCCCGCCCGAGGCCGCCCGGGCCCAGCACGGAAAGGACAGCCACCGCCACACATCCGTACGCCGCCAGCGTGATGCCCAGGGCCAGCGGTATCGCGCGGGGGATGGTGCGCTCGGGATCCCGCACCTCCTCGGCGAGAGTCGCGATGCGCGCGTATCCCGCGAAGGCGAAGAACAGCAGGCCGGCCGCCTGCAGAATACCGCCCGTGCCGCCCGACACCCCGATGTCCAGACGTCCGGCGTCGGAGCGGCCCGACCCGAGACATACCGCCACCACGGAAGCGAGGACCACCAGGACCACCGCCACGATCGCCCGCGTCAGCCAGGCGGACTTCTGAATTCCGGCATAGTTCACCGCGGTCAGCGCCACCACGGACGCGATGGCCACCATGCGTGCCTGCTCCGGCCAGACGTACGTTCCCACGGTGAGCGCCATGGCAGCACAGGAGGCCGTCTTGCCGACGATGAACGACCAGCCCGCGAGGTACCCCCAGAACTCCCCGAGCCGCTCGCGCCCGTAGACGTACGTGCCGCCCGATGCCGGACAACGGGCGGCGAGCCGCGCCGACGACGTGGCGTTGCAGAAGGCGACAAGGGCAGCCAACGCGAGGCCGAGGAGGAGTCCCGATCCGGCTGCGCGGGCCGCGGGTGCGAGGGCCATGAAGATGCCGGCGCCGAGCATCGAACCGAGTCCCACGATCACGGCGTCGCCCACGCCGAGGGTGCGTCGCAGCTCCGAACCCGCAGGTGCCATGCGTCGCACCCTACTGACCAGCGCAACCATGGGGAGCATGCGGAACGTCCTCCTCACCAGGAAGACGTGAACGGAAGACGTGAACGCACGCGGAGGAACGAGCCCACGGACGGGACCGCGCGGGCACAGCGAGGAAGGGCAGGATCACGGCATGACGATCATCAGCTGGATCATTTTGGGACTGTTGGCCGGAGCCGTCGCCAAGTTCCTGTTGCCGGGCCGTGACCCGGGAGGACTCGTCGGCACGACGCTCATCGGCATCGCGGGCGCGTTCATCGGCGGCTGGATATCGGCCCGCTGGCTGGACCATCCGGTCAGTAAGGACTTCTACGACGGTGCCACGTGGGCGGCGGCGATCGGCGGTTCCCTGGTGCTCCTGATCGCCTACCGGCTCCTGTTCGGCAACTCGCGCGACTGACCGCGGCGGTACCGCGATCGGCCGACGGCCCGTCCGCAGCGTCGGGCCGACGATGTGATCGTGGAGCCGGCAGACGAAAGGCAGACGCAAGGGCGGGCGCCCGAGGGCGGCACCCACCCTTCCCCGTGCACGGGGTCTGCACGTCGCCGTGCGTCGGATCAGCAGGTCACCGGTAGTTCACGAACTGCAGCGCGAAGTCGAAGTCCTGGTTCTTCAGCAGGGCGATCACGGTCTGCAGGTCGTCCCGGCTCTTGGAGGTGACTCGCAGCTCCTCACCCTGCACCTGGGCCTTCACACCCTTGGGGCCCTCGTCGCGGATGAGCTTGGCGACCTTCTTCGCGTTCTCCTGGGAAATGCCCTCCTCGATCGACGCGAAGATCTTGTAGTCCTTGCCGGAGAGCTGGGGCTCACCGGCGTCCAGAGCCTTCAGCGAGATGCCGCGCTTGATCAGCTTGGACTGGAAGACGTCGAGGACGGCGGTCACCCGGTCCTCGGAGTTGGCCTCCATGAGGATCTTGTCCCCGGACCAGGAGATCGAGGCGCCCACGCCCTTGAAGTCGTAGCGCTGCGAGAGCTCCTTGGCGGCCTGGTTGAGGGCGTTGTCGACCTCCTGCCGCTCGACCTTCGAGACGATGTCGAAACTGGAGTCGGCCATGTCCTGTGGCTCCTTGTATCTGGTGCGTGTCGGGCCGCGTATCGGGTCCGTACCGTCATACGTCGGCGGCCGCCGGGCCCGGCAGGGGTCCTCGGCCGCATCCGGACAAGACTAGCCACCCGCCGTCTCCCGGGCGGCGATCAATCAGGTGGCGAAGCACCCCTCCACATCGGGTATTGTTTACGTCGTTGCCACGGAGGCCACCGAAAGGCGGTTCGAAGGGCAGCGAACCCCGGCGGTGTGCCCGAGCGGCCAAAGGGAGCAGACTGTAAATCTGCCGGCTCAGCCTTCCCAGGTTCGAATCCTGGCGCCGCCACACGACCGAAAGGGTCTGTGACCAGCAGCAATGCTGATCGCAGACCCTTTCGCCGTTCACGGGCTCAGCCTGATCGTTGTGGGTGCTTTTTCCCAGTGTGTCTCACCCTGATTCGGGTGCTGACCAGTCCGTGTGGGGCAGGCGTGGGGCAGCTTCCGGCCCTCCTAGCTGCCGTTCTTCAGTGCCCGCTCGATCCGGGCGTTCGCCGTGGCGGCGCCGCCATCCAGGCACTTCGCGTACACCCGGAACAGCACGGCCACGCTGTGGCCGGCGCGCGCGGCTACCTCCTGCGGTTCCACCCCGGAACTGAGCCACGTGGACACGGCGGCGTGGCGAAGATCATAGGGACGCTTCGCCAGCAGCGACGCGCGCTGAGTGGGTGTGAGGGCTCGCGCGCGGGCCTCTGCCCACACCTCGCCGTATCCGGTGTCCTGGATGAGCCCGCCGCGCTGCGTCCGGAACAGCCGTCCGTCGGGGGCAACGCCGTACGCCGTGACGTGCCACCGCAGCAGGCTCACGAGGTCGGGCGGGATCGGCACGGTGCGGACTGCCTTTCGGGGCCGGTGTTTGAGCCCTCGCCGGTCGTGCGCCTTACCGCTGTCCGTCCAGGCCGACCCCGAGCGCGGGCGGGTTTCTCGAAGTCGCAGTGTGCCCCACCCTCGCCGGGGCAGGTCGCAGTCCTGAAGACGGAGCCCGATAACCTCCGCCGGCCGCGCCGCCGCGTAGTACATGCACCCGAAGAACGCGACCAGGCGCCGCCCACGGGGGCTCTGCGTGCGCACGGCATCGAGCAGCGCGAGAGCCTGCCGGGGGTCGGGCACTGAGGCGGGGTCCAGTTCCTCCGCTACCTGCTCCGGAGACTTCCACTGCACCTGTGGCAGGGGGTTGTCCGTCAGTCGTCCGGCGTCAACGGCGTAGCCGAGTGCGTTGTGGAAGATTGCCCGCTTCCGGCGGATGGTCGCCGCCGCCGCCGTGGTGCCGTCCAGCTTCTTGGTCAGCGCATCCAGGGCGGCGCGTACCTGCATACGGTCGGCCAGCGCGGACGTGAGCAGGGACTTCCGCTCGAACCATGCCAGCACGGCGGTCACGTCGTCCGGCGGTTCCTGGCCACGGCGGCTCACGTTGAATGCCCAGCTATAAAGGGCCGTCCGTACCGTTTGGGCATCAGCCATGCCCTTGGTGTCCCTGACGAGAGCGGGCGTAACGGTTGCCATGGCTTCCGCGAGCGTCCGGCGTGTGGAGCCGGGGGAGTGCTGCCACTTCATCTCGATGTACTCGCGGGCGTGCTGGTACCAACTGACGTCGTTGCGCTGTCGCAACTCGGAGAGCGGCACCCCGGTGGTCTCGTCGAAGGGCTCGCCGGCGTGAGCCGCCCGCAGCAGTTCGGCGCGGCGGCCCTCTGCCAGTGTCTTGGTGCGGAAAGTCTGAGAGTGCGGAGTGTCGCCCGTCTTCCAGCGCAATTCCGCAGAGGTCTGTCCACGGTCCTTCCGTTGCCGGATGGACCAGATTCGAACGTCGTACGTCTTGCCCATCGGGGCCTTCCTGCGAAAGGGGCCCCGCCATGGCGGGGCCCCGTCGTTGCGGTCAGGGGATCAGGCTGCGATTTCGTGCGTGGCCCACCACGCGTCAAGGTCGCTGCGGCGGCACCGGATGTGCCCGTTCGGAAGTTTGATGAGCTTGGGGGCCTTGCCACGTGCGCGCATGCGGTAGAAGGCGGCGCGGCTCATCTCGATCTCTTCGAGGACTTCGGGAAGCTTGAGCATCTTGGGGCGGGCCATCGTTGCTACTCCTCGGTCTGGTGATCTCGGGGTGGTGGTGTGTCCGAGGTGCGGATTTCTGCGTCACTGCGTCAAACGCGTCATGCGGGTCTGTGACCTGTGGGTTTGTGTGACTCGGCGGTGTCGGGTGTCTGTCACGGCCGGGTGCGTGTGTCACGGGGCTGTGACGCGGGTGACGTGGTGTGACGCGGGTTTCGGGTGTCTGTGTCACGCTCGTTTAAGCAGGTCAGGGGCCGTCATGGTGGTGACGGGTGACGTGGTGACGCAGGGGCTCTCTCTTAGGACAAGAGAGGGGGTGGTTTCTGTTTGTGGTGCGGCTGCGGTGTTGAAAGAAGGAGCCGCTTCGCGGCGCGTTCGTGGGGCGGCTGTCGCCGAACAGCAAGAGGAGCACCAGGGCGGCGGGTGCTCCTCTTGCTTGTCGTGCAGCCGAGCACGCGCTGTCAGTGCAGGGAGCCCTGTTCGTGCAAGGGCTCGGGCACGGGGCGGGTCATGGAGATATAGCGGGCGACGCGGGTGCGTCCCCAGTCGATGACGACGCCCCGGGAGGCGAAGGTGGGCTGGAGGCGCTTGAGCCGGTCGGAGAGGACTTTGCCGGTGGTGGGCCAGCCCTTGGGCAGGGGACGGCAGTCCTCTCCGCTGTGGAGGCGGCTGAGGCAGTCCAGCCACTCGGAGGAGGTCATGCGCTGCTCTGCGCCCGGTTCGAGTCCGGCGGCGTGGTGCAGGACGGTCTGTGCCAACAGGTCGCCCTCGATCACGTCGTCATTGAGTTCATCGAGGCTGGCCCGGTAGGCGGGCAGTGAGGCAAGGCCGGTGGCCGTGTCGAACTGCGCGCACAGGTGGGCGAAGTCGGCCATGCGCAGGTCGGTGGGTGTGGGGGCGGTGGCGGCGCGGACCTTGACGGTGAGGTCGAGGAGTGAGCCGAGGATGACGGGCAGGGCGCTGGTGAAGTCGGCCCACAGTTCCGCTTCGGTGCGCCGCACCTTCGGGCGTTCCAGGCGCAGGGGCAGGAGGCGTTCGGCGAGGTCGGGGCGGATGACGCCGACGTCGATGCCGGTCAGGAGGAGGGGGCGGCGGTAGCGGGAGCGGTACACGTCGCCGTCGCTGAACAGGGCGCGCTTGATGGACTCGGCTCCGGTGACGATGCAGCACATCAGGTCGGACAGGTCGGGGGCCAGGTGAGAGAGGTTGTCCAGGGCGGTGATCCAGCCTGCCGCCACGGCGGTGATCAGGCTCTCCTCGTCCTTGGGCGCGCGGCGCAGGTCGCCGCTCATGCCCTCGATGATGCGCACGAGCATGCGGCCGGCGGTGGACTTGCCGGCGCCCTGGGGGCCGGTGAGGAACGGCGCGGGGACGGGGACGCCCGGTTCCAGGCAGCCGACGAGCCAGGCCAGCGCCAGGCATTCGGTGTCCGGGGTGGCGAAGTTGGTCAGCCTCAGCAGGGCGTCGATGCCCTGCCCGCCCGTGTCTGCGATCGGGAGGGGCAGTTCGCCGGTGAGCTGGGTGCGCCGCCAGCAGACCTCTGCGGGATCGGGGATGGCGATGGTCCAGCCGGTGGGGTGGATGCGCACGGACTGGCCGTCGTCGCGGCCGAGGTCGAGCCAGGTGGCCCCGTCCGCGCCGGGTGCCACGCGGATGTGGGTGGCCTGCACGTCCTGGGAGAGGGCGAGTGCTTCGATCAAGTCCAGTGCCTCCTTCAAGGCGGTGCCGTTGAATACGCCGATCCCGTCCCGGAAGAGGCCGACCATGAGTTCCTGGCGGTGGCTTCCAGTGGTGCCCTGAGAGCGGATGGGCCGGGCTACGGGGTGGCCGTTGCGCTGGGCGTAGACGGTGCCGTCGACGGTGCGGAAGTAGCGGAAATGGGCCTGCGCGTAGTCGGTGATGACCTCACGGCCCGGCGTCTTCTCCTCCTCGGACACGGTTCACATCCCCAAAGCGGTCAGGGCGTTGGCCCACGCGTCCGTGCAGTGCCGGGCCGTCTCGCCCTTGGCCTGCGCGGCGGTGAACAGCCGGGCAACGTGGGTGTCGGTGAGGCAGCCGCACCGGCCGTGCCTCGACAGCACCGCGAGGAACGTCCGGTACACGGTCGCGTGCACCGCGCTGGACGCCTCCGTGATGCGCTGCTCCGCCATGGCGACGCCCCGTTCCAGGAACGCGGGCGTGCGGTGCGGGCACTCCCCCTGTCCGCCCCTCAGCAGTCCTGGGAGCGCCTGTGGCGCCCTGGGGACGGAGGACGGCTCCTTTACTGCCAGGGCGCGCACAGCGTCAGGGAGAGCGGCCATGGTGCCGGTGCCGGGTCCGAGCCATCGGGCGTAGGCCATGGTCGACTTGATGTCGACCCCGGGACGCACGGCGTTCCGCGACGCCATGGCGCCGCGGTAGATCCAGTGCTCACCGCGCGTCGTCGGCACCATCCGGGTGGCCGGCAGAGCAGCACGGGCCCACGCGATGGCGTCCGCGTCATCCAGGTCGACCACGGTCAGGCCGGCGCCGCCGGGGTGGTAGGCGACGCACACCGCGCGGCGCCATGCCGCCGACCATGCGGGCGAGACGGTGACGGCCGGATCGGTGGTGGCAGCGGCCCACCCGTGGCACGGCGCCGCACACCGGCACGGGCCCGGCACCTTCATGTTCGGTCGGCCGCCGCACGCGTTGTCCGCGCACGCCGTGCAGTTGCCGAACGGCACCTTGCCGCGGCGCAGGGGCAGCACGGGCACGCCGGATGCGGCGAGGCTCAGCGCGGTGTGCAGGGGGTAGGCCGTTGCGTTCATGCCGCGCTCCCGTCGGTCAGCATCGTCTGGCGGTGGGTGGGGATGGCGGCCAGCACGCGGCGGCGCCAGTTGAGGGCGTAGTCGATGCAGTTCGCGCAGTTCTTGTGCGTGTGCCCGGGCAGGGGCGGGCGGCGCCGCGCGTGGGAGCTCCACGCGGCGGAGTCCGCAGAGGCGAGTAGGTGCCCGACGCGTTCCAGGCCGAGGATCTTGAATCCGAAGCCGTGCAGGCGGAAGCCGTGCGCGGCCATGGCGGTGACGATCGCGGCGCCCTCGCGGGTGGACTGCAACCGGCACACCGATCCCAAACCGACCACCGGCTCGCGGCGCAGGTCGACTCCGGCGTTCTCGAACAGTTCCACGCACCGCTCGTACTCCGGGATGCTGCGTCCCTGAAGAACCGGGGCGATCCGCAGGTCGGGGGCGAGGGAGCGCAGTTCGAGGAAGTTGGCGACCGTGCGACGCTGGTGTTCGGCGACGCTGAGGTGGGTGCCGACGAAGTACTGCCCGCCGAACCAACCGCCGTGGATGATGGCTTCCTCGCACATCCAGTCCTGCTGCGCGGCCCAGTCGTAGGGGCCGACGTGCTCCCAGATGCGGCGCAGCGAGTCGACGTACTGGCGCGGGGGGCGCGTCCAGGTGCCCTTTCCCTTCAGCTCCATGAACCCGCCGGAGTCGACCGCGTACGGGCCCTGGGCTACGTCCCATTTGACCGCGCGGTCGAAGTGCTCGGCCTTGAGGAACAGCGGCACGTCGGTCCAGCGCAGCCAGTGCCGTTTGTGGGTGGTCAGGTAGAACCGCATCCCGCCTGTGGCGGGAGCTCCCGCCGCTAAGGCTCGCGGGAGGGTGATGGGTTGCGTCATGCTGGGGTATCTCCAGTTCCTTGGTTGGTTCTGGTTGGCAAGGGCGGCCCCGGATCTTTGGCGAGATGGGGGGGCCGCCCTTGGCGTAGCTAGGCGTCGGGGCCGTTGTCCGGCGTCGGCGGGTCGGGGTGGAACGCCTTGGTGTAGAGGCGGACGCGGTACCCGTCGCGGGCCGGGCGGCGTTCGATGGGGTCGCAGTCGAACGCGGCCGTCAGTGCCTGCGTGATCTCGGGTTCGTCGGCCGGGTCGCAGATGATGCGGATGTCGAACACTGTTCTCCTTCTGTGGTGTCAGCCGTGGAAGTGGTTGCGCTTGAACGTGGCCTTGCGGATGTTCACGGTCGTGCCGCCCTGGTGGCCGCTTGCGCTGAAGATCTGCACGGCGATCCATCCGCCGAAGATCACGGCCGCCAGGATGATCAGTTGGGTGATGAAGGCGGTGAGTGCGGCGATGAACGAGGTGAGCAGGATCAGCCCGCCGCACACCGCGAGGAACCCGACGCCCCCGAGGGCGACGTTCACGGCCGTGCGCGACACGGCCGGCTTGGTCGCGGCCGGGTCGGGCTGTGCGGGGTTGATGGCGTAGCCGGTAACGACGCGTCCGTCGGGCAGGACGATGCTCGCCACCGCCGGGACGGTGCCCGGCTGGACCGGAACGACGGGGGCCGGCGTGACGGTGGCGGGCGGGTATGGGGCGGGGTGGTGGACTTCTACGGCCCGCTGGGCGGGCACGTGCGGGGTGTTCTCGGGATACATGCGGAATCCCTTCCGGACGTGGGTCAGGGAGGCGGAGGCACACCCTGTCGGGGGCGTTGTGGAGGGGTGTTTCGGGGGTCTGACCTGCGTGCCTCCCTGACTCCCTGGACGATCATTTGTGCAGGTCAAGGCCAGCGAGGCGGGGCAGGGAGGCGGTCAGGGAGTTCTCCCTGCCTCCCTGCCCCGTCGGTGGTGCGCTCCCTGTCATCCGTCGGCGGAAGCGGAACCTTCGGTGTCGCGGTCGGCGAGGGCGCGGGCGACGCGGTCGCGGGCGACGCACATGACGCCGTCGGACTTGTACGGGCTGGCGCCGGCGTCGTCCAGGACGCGCTTGAGGTCGAGGAACGACCAGCCGCCGTAAGCGGCCGTGTTGAGCGCGGCGAGCCGGGCGAGCACGTCCTTGGTCCGCACGCGAGTCGCGTCGCCGATGACAGCGGCGATGTCGGCCAGCGAGTCGTGCTCCTCTTCGTGCTCGATGGCGTGCAGGGCTGTGACGCCGTCGCGCAGGGCCTTGGCCCGGTCGGCGATGGCCTGCGCCGCGTCGTCGTCGATGAAGTGCGTCCGCACGGTGATGGACGCCTGCCCGGCGGGAATGGCGATGCCGTCGGAGGCAACGACCAGGGTGCCCTTGTCGAGACCCTGTCGGAGCAGGTGCGGGGCGGCGCCGCCGTTGACGGCCTTGTCCCCCAGCGCCATCCGGGACTGCTGCTCGGTGCCCAGCGCGAGGGACGCGCGGGTGTGGGCACCCTCACGGACCAGCTTGGGAAGGTTCTGGTCGGTGGGGTCCTGCGTGCCCTGCCACATCAGCACGTCGACCGCACGGCCCTGGTTGTGAATCTTGCGGACCGCCATGAAGTACCGGGAGGTGGCCTTGCTGCCGCCGTAGGGGCGGCCCTCATCGTCCTTGGCCGGGCACATGAACGCCACCTGCGCTTCGTCCACCAGGACGATGAGCGGCGGGAACTTCGCGTTCGGGTCCTTCTGCCGGATCTCCAGGCGGCGGTTCATCTCGGTGACCGCGTCCTCTGCCATCTCGGTGGCCTGGATGACGTGGTCATCGGTCGGTCCCTGGATGAGGACGGACGCGATGCCGTCGAACGGCCGCCAGTCGCCGGCGCCCTTGAGGTCGGCAAGCCAGAACTGCACCGACCGGTCCAGCGACAGCCACAGGGCCAGTGCCCGCAGCGCGGCCGTCTTGCCCTGGTTCGACAGACCGGTGACCAACAGGTGGCGCTGGTAGACGCTCATGCCGGCCGCATCGCCGCGCAGGTCCTGGCCCCACGGCGCCTTGCCCTTGGCGTAGTCGGCGGTCAGCGTCTCGTCGGTGACCAGCGGGGACGGGCCGATCGGCTCGTCCAGCGCCCCGGAATCGGCGATCCACAGCCGCACCGTCCGCGCGGCGGTCGGGATGGTGATGAACACTTCGTGCTCGTGCCGGGTCAGGTTCTCGGCGAGCTTGCGCCGCTTGTGCTGCACCTCCACCGTCGACACCCCGGAGGGCAGGGTCACGTCCACCTCGACTCCGCATCCGGCGATCCGGATCGGCCCGAGCATGGAGGCGCCGGCGTCGCCCATCTCCTTGATGGCGTTGCGCAGGGCGGGCACGCCGAGGTCGCGCAGGGCCTTGACCACGATGGACGGGGTGATCGGCTCCCCCTCGGCGTTGCGGACGTTCGCGGGCAGGGCCCAGGCGGGGGCGGCGTGCTGCTTGCGACCGACCGACCACAGGGCGAGCAGCGCGAGGAAGGGGCCGATCGACAGGGCAGGACCCCACACCACCTGGACGATGCGGATCAGCAGGGCGATGAAGTCGACTGTTGCCGACAGCGGCGTGATCACGTCCCCGACGTGGCCCGTGTTGATGGCCATGACGACTCCGAGGGCGACCAGGACACCGATGCCCATGCCGGCGCCGACGGCCACGCCCTTGGCCGCTTCCACCGGGGAGTGGAGCAGGTCCATGCGGCGGTGGTGGCGGGCGGCGCGGAAGCGCTGCAACCGCTCCTCCCACTCCTCAGCCGCTTCGAGGTTCCCCGCGGCTTCCGCAGCCCGGATCATCCGCTCATACCGGGAGCCGGTGCGACCGTCCCACGCCCGGCGGGCCACGATCCGGCCCCCGTTCAGGGTGTAGAGGCCGTGCCGGGCCGTCGCGCGGACGACGGTCTTCGTCCGCTCGTGGGTGACGCCGGTCTTGATGGCACGGCCCGAGCGGACCCACAGCGGCACCGGCCGCGCGGGCGGCGCGTCCGGGACCACGGTCAGCACCGTGGGGGCGGTGTCGGGGGCAAGGGGATCGGTGGCCTTGTGGAGGTGGACGACGTTCTCAGACATGCTGGAAGTGCTCCCGTCTGCCCCAGTGGGGCGGGATGGAGGGTGAGCCGGGGTGGCCGGGTCCGTGGAAAGAGCGGCCACCCCGGTACTGAAGTGGGCTGGTCAGAACCAGCCGGACGACTTCCTCTTGGCCTTGTCGCGGGCAGCCTCGGTGACCAGGCGCTGACGCTCGCCGTGCAGGGCGGTCAGCTCCGCGTTCAGCCGCATCTCGGCGCTGTTGCCGGTGGCGTCCATGCGCTGTTCCTCGCGGCCCGCGTTGCGGCCTCGGGCGACCTTGTAGCCGCCGACGGCCAGCGAGCGGGCCATGGCCCGGCGCTCACTGCCGTTCAGCGGCCACCACTCGCCCCGGCGGACCGCGTCCAGCTTCTTCTGCGTCGCCAGGATCTCGCGGTCCAGGCGGCGGATGTCGGCGTTACGCATCGGTTGGCTACTCCTCGGGGTCTGGAAGGTTCATGCGGCCGTGCGGGCGGGGAGGGCGGCGGGGGCGAGGAAGCGCAGCGCGGCCGTGGCCTGCTGCGGGACCACGCCGTTGCCCAGCGCCTTGAGCTGTGCGGAGCGGGACAGGCCGGGGACGTCGGTGACGTGCCCGGCGGGCAGGCCCATGAGCCATTCGACGAAGGCGGGGCTCAGCCGTCCCACAGCGTCAACTGGCCCGGGGGCGGAGCGCTGGAGGACCGCCTCCCACCGCGCGACCGCTTCGCCGTACTCGCCCCACCCGACGGGTCCGTCGGGAACGCGCTCACTGCCACCTCCGGCAGGTTTGCCGTTCCGGACTGCACGCGCCGGTCCGTTGCTTCCGTGCGCGAGACGGCGCCGTTCGAGCCGTCCGTGGCCCGCGGGGTCGGCAGCAGCGAGCCCATCTCGGCGGCCAGGCTCTTGCCGTGCGTGCCCGCTTCCTGCGAGGGACTGCGCCGGGTCTGCCGGTTCTCGTTCTCCGACGCGCGCGGGGTGGGCAGCAGCGAGACGACGTGGCGCAGGTTCATCCCGCCCTGTGCCGCGTGTCCGGCGCCGGTGTTCTCCGAGGTCGACGGGGTCGGCAGGAGCGAGCCGACGGCGGTCGGAAGCTGCCCGCGCTGCCCGCCGCCCCTCCAGTCCCGTGCTGCCGGAGTCGGCAGGCCAGGCGAGGACGAAGAGGCGTTTGCGCTGGTGAGCCGCTCCCACGTCAGATGCGCGAAGAGTGCACCACCGCGCATCGGTGCCCTGCGACGTTCTCAAACACCGCGAGACGGGGTCGTAGAACCCCAAGGGCACGGGCGATGTCGGGCCAGATGTGCCGCTCATCAGCGACTCCCTTCCTCTTGCCGGCGGAGCTGAACGGCTGGCACGGGTAGCCGCCCGTCACGACGTCGACCGGCTCCACCTCGTCCCAGCAGGCGGCGGTGATGTCGCCGAGGTTCGGCACGTGCGGGTGGTGGTGGGCGAGGATGCGGCAGGCTCCGGCGTCGTTGTCCGCGACCCACGCCAGCGAGCCCCCGAACACGGCCTGGACGGCCATGTCCAGACCGCCGTAACCCGAGCAGAGCGAACCGATCCGCAGCCCGCTCACGCCGCTTCTCCGGCGCGCTCCGCCCGCAAGGTGTCCCGCAGCGCCCGCGCGTTCACCGGAGACGTACGCACGGCCCGCCGGATGCCCTCCGCGGTCACCTTCGCGTCCGGCCAATCGGCCGTCACCGTGCGCGCCTCAGCGAGCAACTGATCCGGCGTCCGTTTCGGTCGGGTCGACTTCGCCACCGCCGGGACACGGCCGGTAGCGCGGCGCGGGCGGGTCGACTCAGCGGCCACCGCGCGCCTCTCGATCGGGGCGACAGGAGCGGGGTCGACCGGCGGGAGCGGCTTGAGCGGAGGGGTCGACTTGCCCAGGTCGACCGCGACCGGATCGGGCACGGCCAGCCGGGTCAGCGTCACCACCGGGTCCGGCGTCGATTCCGGCAGGTCAGCCATAGACCGTTTCATATCGGTCTTGGTGGATTCCTGTGCATTCGTGACCGGTGCGGGATCGAGTACGGTGCCGCCGAACATCGAGGCGAGGGCGGCGTCCGCGCCGGCGGTGACGCGGTCGCGCTGCACGTCCAGCAGCCTCGATCCCAACGCGGTGTCCCCCGCCCCGACCTTGCGGGCCAGGCGCCACGACTTTCGCTCAGACCACTTCTTGATCCGGTCGCTGGGGTGCTGGGTGGCTCGGGCCCGGTGGTAGGCCAGGGCTTGGACCAAGTCGGCGGTGCGGCGTTCGTTCTCGGCGTCGCGGCCGTCGGTGTGCACCACGATCCTGCGGGCCAGGAACGCCATGCCCTCGGCCGAGACGGACATGCCCATCGGGGTCAGGGCGTAGATCACGGTGCGGCCCGGATCAGGAGCGGCCATTGCCCCCATCACGGCGGCGGCGGCCGGCAGCGCCCACAGCCCGAGCCGGACGATGCGCGGGGAGGACTGGCCCAGCATGGTCAGCCCGAGCAGAACCAGGGCGAGCACGGCGGTCGCGCCCTCACCGGCGGCAAGGGCCCCGAGGGCGGTGCCCTTGCCGTAGGCGTGGCCGATGTTGCTGTAGGTGCCGATCCCGCCGAACACGCCCGTAGCCAGCATCGGCACGAACGCTGCGGCCAGCACCCCGATCTGTACCCGGGTCAGCTTCGCGCCGGTCATCGGGCGCTTCCGGCGGTGAGCAGGGCGGCGACGATGAGCAGGGCGCCGCCGGTCATGGTGAGGTCGACCGCGCGGCGCAGGCAGGTGAACTTGGCGACCGCCAGCCGGGACAGTCCGGCGACGTCGGCGGCCAGATCAGTGGCCACGGCGGCGCTGATCTTTTCAGCAGTGAGCGTCGCCCACAGCGGGAAGCCGTGCCGGCCGCTCAGGTTCGGGCGCACCGACCGCAGCAGCAAACCGGCCGCGCCGACCAGCAGCACCAGACCGAGGGCGCCCGTGATGGTGGCGGGCAGGGTCAGGGGCAGGTCGCGGGCGACGGTCCAGGTTCCGGCGAGGACCGCGCCGACGAACGCCAGCAGCAGGGCCGTCTTGGTGTCCGTCCGGGCGATCTCCGCCTTGACCTCGGCGTGCGCGGCGGTCAGGTTCCGTTCGGTGGCGCTCACGCGGCACCCCCGGCAAGGCTCGTGCCGGCCGCGCGGTTGAGCAGCGCGACGCGGGCGGCCAGCGCGCGGCGGCGGGCCCGGCGGATGCGGCGCTCGTCCAGCTCGGTCGGGGTGCGGTCGAGGGTGACGATGTGCGCGTCCAGCAGGTCGACGTCCGCCAGGATGACGGGCATCTCCTGCTCGATCGTGTCCAGCTCCGCGTTCGTCGGCTCCATGAAGTCGGCGAACGCGGTAACAGCGTCCTGAACAGTGACGATGTGGTCCATGGGTCGTGGTCTCCCTAGCAGGTGAAACGGCCCGTACAGCGCCCCCGGAGTTGCAGCTCCGGGGGCGCGCGCCGTTGGGGGGGGATCTACCGCGCCAGACGCGCGGCACGGCCTGGTGGAGCGGCCGGAGTGCCCCGGGCGAGATTCGATCTCGCGCCCTTCACGGCTGAGTTGCCGGGGCGGCATGCATGTCTCCTTTGGGGTGCCGCGCCCGTGTCAGGTAGCGCGGCGTGACCCCGTTGTAGGCGTATGGAGACGTGACCTTTCGGTCTAAGCCCTCCCGAATGACAAGGGTCGGGTGCGCCCTCGGCCCGCTCTGTCCCGGGCCCCTTGGCGTCGCACTCGCAAGCGCGTCGCCCGTTGCGTGCACACCGCGAATCGGAAGCGATCCTGGAATCTGGTGCGCACCAACAGGTTGCATCTGGTGCGCACCAGAGTCAAGGTGGTTCGCCATTTTTAGTGGCGTTCCGTCCCTGCGGTGCCCCTTCAGGGAACCGCTTTGGGCAGGGGCGTCGGTAGCCAACAGCGCTTAACGCCCGTCCTGTTAACCCCTGTTGACCTGCGGCAATGTGCGGCATGCTGGGCGGGTCAGTGAGGGCATCTACCGCCGGACGGTGACCTGTGAGCGCAGGACTTCGAAGCGCGCGGACGGCGCGCGGTTGGTCCCAGGAGCGATTGGTTCGCGAGATCGAGCAGTACTCCCGGCGGAACGTCACGGACGTTGCCTCAACCGCCAGCCTGCGGGTCTACGTGTCCGAGTGGGAGAACGGGAAGCGCACGCTCTCGGACCGCTACGCGGGCATCCTGCGGCAGCTCCTCGGCGTCACGGACGGCGAGTTAAGAGGCGCAGCACCGACGTTGGTGACTGCGTCCGCCGACGGCTACGACGAACTACTCAGCCGGATCGACGCGGCCGACAGCGTCGGTGAGTCCATGGTCCAGGCGTTCAACGACCAAACCGAGTTGCTCCGCACCATGGACAGGCAGAGAGGCGCGGCCGGGCTGGTCGACCAGATGTCGGGCCACCTTGCCGCGCTGGAAGACGCGCTTAACTTCGCGGTGCTGCCTGCCGCACGCCGGCCCGTGGCGCTCGCCCTCGCGGGAGCGTCGACCCTCGCAGCGTGGCAGGCAATCGACTCAGGAGCGGTCGAACGGGCGTGGAGGCACTACGAACTCGCCAAGCGAGCAGCGCGCGACGCTGAAGCCCCGATGTATCTCGCCCACGCCATGGCGGAACAGGCGTACGTGCTCTGTGAGGCGGGGCGGCCCGCGCTGGGTGTCGACCTGGTCCGCGACGCGCGGCGCACCGTCGGCCAGTCCGGTTCCGCCCGGTTGCGGGCGTGGCTGTACGCCGCAGAGGCAGAGATGTGCGCCTACGCCGGCATGCCTGACGACTCTCGGCGCGCGCTTGACGCGGCCCTGGCCAGCATCCCGCCGGGGCCGGACGACCGTGACCCCGACATGCTGAGCATCTTCCTGAACGGCACCCATCTCGCCCGGTGGCACGGCAACGTGCTCGCCCTGCTCGGCGACGGCGACGCGGTCACGAGCCTCTATGGAGCGCTGGAAGACATGGACCCGTCGTTTGTCCGGGCGCGCGCCGGACTGCACACAGACTTGGCGCACGCCCATCTGACGCGCGCCGAGTACGACGACGCGCACACCCATCTGCGGCAGGCGCGGCTACTGGCGAGCCGCACCGGTTCGGTGCGGCAGCGCCGTCGCGTCGACATGCTCAGCGCGCGGCTGTGACTCCCTGAGCGCGTCGGTTGGCCAAGATGTGCAGCAAGGCAACGAGGGTGCCGGACCCCATGAGTTCACCGCGGGCCATGAGCCCCGGAATGTCCGCGAGGGGAACCCATTCGATGTGGCCCGCTTCCTCCAGGTCGGTCGGTTCACCGACTCTTTCCGCCCCGTGGCCGACGAAGATTTCGTGGGGCGAGTCGACCATGCCGACCATGGGTTGATAGCTCACGACGTGTTCCAGCGCCTTCGGGCGCCAACCGGTCTCTTCGATCACTTCCCGCAGCGCCGTGTCCGACGGTTCCTCGCCGGCGTCGACGATGCCGCCCGGGAGTTCCCAACCGAACTGTTGGGGCACGAAGCGGTACCGCCACATCATGAGCACGCGGTCCTGATCGTCCAGGACGGCGGTGACTGCCACGTGTTGCAGCTTCACCACGTGATGTTCGAACGACTTCATACCGGGCGGTTCCACGTCCCAGAGTTGAAGCTTCACCCATCGGTTGTCGTAGAGGTCGCGCTCACCATGGATGCGCCACGGCTCCACACCTTCGGGCCGTTCGACACTCACCGCACCCGGCACGCGGTAGGAACTCCGTCCCCGTACCTCCAATGCCCCCTCGTTGACGAGACGGGCGAGTACCTGCCGCAGCGCCGTCCGGCCGATGCCGAGTTCTTCGACCAGCGCGCGCTCCGACGGGAGCTTGTCACCGGGGGTGTACTTGCCGGACGCGAGCCGCTCCCGAAGCGTCTCGTAAACCTTGGTCGTCTTCGGTCCCATTCGCGGAGCACTCTCCGTTCTGAGGTGGTGCGTACCAGCGTAACGGCCATGGGACACAGTTCCTCCGTCGCGTTTCGACGCTTCCAGGCGCATCGTGGGGCACGTGTGGGGCGGAAACTCCCACACGGCGGAAATGGGCAGCTCAGTGCTAAGTGATCGCGCGGACTGTAAATCTGCCGGCTCAGCCTTCCCAGGTTCGAATCCTGGCGCCGCCACACGGGAACGTAGGGCCCTGTGACCTGTCCGAACAGCAGGTCACGGGGTCCTTCGTCATGTTCGGGGCCGAAAGGACGTGTGCGTCCCGGGCGGACCGGTGTCTCCGGGCAGACTGGTGGCATGGCCTCGTCCTCCCGTCGCAGAGCCTGTCCCGAGTGCCGGCGTGAGATCGCCGTCGTCGCGGGGCGGTACGCGCGCCATGATCCGCCCGGTGCGCGGGGAAGCAGTGAGTTCGTCTCCTGCGCGGGCTCGCGTCGGCCGGCGCAACTCGGCGCGGTGCAACCGTCCCTGGACGGGTACGTCGTCCCCGACTTCCCCGGACAGCTGCCCCTGTTCTGACCGTTCGCGCCGCGCCCCGCGTCCTCAGTTCCCGGCGACCGACTTCACCGCCACCGAAACCGGTGCCGAGCCGCCGATCAGCTCCAGGGTCAGGCCGGCCGTGGCCGGGGTGTCGATCAGTTCCGCCAGGACGGCGGCCACGTCGTCGCGTGCGACGGGACCGCGGCCGGTGTGCGCCTCCAGACGGACCAGGCCGGTGCCGGCGTCGTCCACCAGCTGTCCGGGGCGCAGGATCGTCCAGTCGAGCCCGTCCAGCGACCGGACGTACGCGTCGGCCTCGCCCTTGGCGCGCAGGTAGACGTCGAAGATCTCGTCTCCCTGGTGCCGCGGGTCGGCTCCCATGGAGGACACGACGACGAGGCGTCGTACACCGGCCAGGACCGCGGCGTCCGCGAAGAGGACCGCTGCCCCCTTGTCGACCGTGTCCTTGCGGGCCAGTCCGCTTCCGGGGCCGGCACCCGCCGCGAAGACCGCCGCGTCGGCGCCCCGCAGCCGTTTCGCGACCTCCTCGACCGAGGCCGACTCCAGGTCGAGCACGACCGGTTCGGCGCCGGTCTCGCGCAGGTCGTCCGCCTGCTCGGACTTACGGATGATGCCCGACACCTCGTCACCACGCGCGGCGAGCAACCGCTCCAGCCGCAGCGCGATCTGACCATGACCACCAGCGATGACAATGCGCATGTCTTCGACCGTACGCCCCGACGGCCGCCCGCGCCGCACGGCCTCCCGCCGCATCCGGACCGGCACCGACCGTCCCCACCGCCCACTCGTCGCACCCGCCCCCCCGGATCCGCGCCCGTCCCACCTCACCACCCCCCAAGGGCCTCACCCGCCTCCGGGGAACCGCGCCCACCCCCGGCGACCGCGCCTGCCCCCGGGAACCGCGCCCCACCCCGCCACGACCACCGCTCCCGTACGCGTCGCACGCCCCGGCACAGCCCGATGCGCCCCGGCACGGCCAGATACGCCTTGGCACAGCCCGATACGCCCCGGCACGCCTCGTCAGGAAGGTTCACCGTGCCCGCCGCGGCCTTGCCGGGGCAGGCCGAGATCCGGCGGGGGCGTCGAGTCGCCGTACTCCCGTACCGCGCTCGTCCGGGCCACCACGCGCCCCCGGTGCACCACGATGCGGCTGTACGCCAGGGAGAGCGCGGCCGTCAGCCGGTCCCCGCGTACCGCGAGGAGTTCGGCCGGGAACCCAGCCTCCACTCGTACCTCCGGCAGGCCCAGCGCCGCCCGTGCCGCCGTGCTCACCGCGTCGTACGCGTCCTCCGGGCGCAGCCCCTGACACGAGGCCAGCAGGTACGCCGCCTCCAGGGGGTCCCCGCGCCCCACCGGGTTGGACGCGTCCCGCAGGGCACCGCTCCCGGCGGCGCACCGCACTCCGGCCGCCCGCAGCAGCCGTACCGGAGCCGTCCCCTCGCGGGGGCCCACGGCGCCGCAGGCGCCCTGCGGCAGGCACACCACCGTCACCCCGGCCGCCGCCAGCTGGTCCGCGGTCCGGGAGGCCACGTCGGAGGGGAGCCGGCCCAAGCCGTCGCAGGGGCCGACGGCGACCCCGGGGCGCAGCCCGCCCGCCATCGCGGCCAGCCGGGCCAGCCGCGCCGGGTCGGCGGCGTCCGTGTGCAGGTCGACCGGGCAGCCGTGCTCGGCGGCGACCTCCAGGACCGCCTCCACGTACCCCGCCGGATCGGGATCCAGGTCCGGACACCCGCCGACGACGTCCGCGCCCATCTTGACCGCGTCCCGCAGCAGCGCCAGCCCGTCGGCCCCGGCCGCCCCGGTCAGCACCCTCGGCATCGCCACCGCGGTCAGCTCGGCCAGCCCGCGCAGCGAGCGCCGTGCCCGCAGTACGCCGGTCAGCGCGCCCAGCCCCGTGACGTCGCCCACCCGCACGTGGGCCCGCAACGCCGTCGCCCCGTGCCCCAGTTGGAGCAGGGCTGCCTCCGTGGCCCGGCGCTGGACGTCCCGGGGGTCGTGGGAGAGGGGGCCGGGGGCGTCGGCCGTCAGTGCCGTGTCACCGTGGAGGTGGACTTCGGCGGGGGCGGGAAGGAGAAGGTAGCCGCCGAGGTCCACGTGGGTGCCGGAGCCCGGGGTGCGGGCCGCCGCCAGGCTGCCGGCCGTGCCGACCGCCTCGATGCGTCCGCCGTGCAGCCGTACGTCCACGGTCCGGCCGTCGGTGAGCCGTGCTCCGGACAGCAGGAGCGGACCGCGGTGGGCGGGGCCCGAGGGGGAGGACGAGTGGGGCGGCTGCGGCTGGCTGTCGGGCATCGCGCTCCTCTGGGCTCGGTGCTGCGCAGTGGGGGACGCAAGATCACGCAGAGTGAGTCGAGCCTAGGACGGTGATCAGCCCCTGACGGGGAGGGGCGCAATAGTCGTACCGGCGCGGCTCGCCCCGCGCGCGGCGGTGGGGACGGGCCGGGGCACGGGCGGCGAAACGGATTTGGGCGAACGGCGGGCGACCGTGTAATGTCTTCATCGCTCGCCCCAATAGCTCAGTCGGCAGAGCGTCTCCATGGTAAGGAGAAGGTCAACGGTTCGATTCCGTTTTGGGGCTCTGGTGTGAGAGGTTCCCGCCGCACGGCGGGGCCCGATCGCATCACAGCGGTGTAGCTCAGTCGGTAGAGCAAGCGGCTCATAATCGCTGTGTCACCGGTTCAAGTCCGGTCACCGCTACAGACAGTAGCCGATTGCGGGGTCGGTCCTTCAATCGGCTACTCTTTCCTGCGTTAGTATCATCAATCCGTCCGTCAAGGAGCACTCACGTGGCTGCCACCGACGTCCGCCCGAAGATCACGCTGGCCTGCGTGGAGTGCAAGGAGCGGAACTACATCACCAAGAAGAACCGGCGTAACAACCCGGACCGACTGGAGATGAAGAAGCACTGCCCGCGTTGCAACGCGCACACCGCGCACCGCGAAACGCGATAAAAAAGGCTCGTACACGAGGCCGTCCCCGAAGCTTGGGGGCGGCCTCGTGTCGTTCTTGGCCGAGAGAAGAGCAGCAGGAGGTTACGGGCCCATGGCGCTCGACCAGTCGTTCGTGGGGCGGACGTATCCGCCGACCGCGCCCTATGAGGTGGGCCGGGAGAAGATCCTCGAGTTCGCGCAGGCGGTGGGGGACGTGAATCCGGCGTACACGGACAGGGAGGCCGCGAGGGCGCTCGGTCACCCGGACGTCATCGCTCCGCCGACGTTCGTGTTCTCGATCACGTTCAAGGCGGCGGGGCAGGTCGTCGAGGACCCGCAGCTGGGTCTGGACTACAGCCGGGTGGTGCACGGGGACCAGAGGTTCGCCTACGTCCGTCCGGTGCGGGCCGGTGACCGGCTCACGGTCACCTCGACCATCGAGGCGGTCAAGTCGATGGCGGGCAACGACATCCTGGACATCCGGGGCGAGGTTCACGACGAGGCCGGCGAGCACGTCGTGACCGCCTGGACCAAGCTCGTGGCCCGCGCGGCCGAGGAGGCGTGAGCAATCCCATGACGCAGCCCATGACGCAGCCCGGGGCTCAGCCCGGCGCTCAGCCCGGGACGCGTTCCGTGGCCGATCCGGGGTCGCAGTCCGTGGCCGAGCCCGAGACGCAGCCGCAGCCGGTGGCGGCGAAGGTCGCGTACGGCGATGTCGAGGTGGGTACCGAGCTGCCCGCGCGGAGTTTTCCCGTGGACCGTGCCGCGCTCGTGCGATACGCGGGTGCCTCCGGCGACTTCAACCCGATCCACTGGAACGAGAGGTTCGCCAGGGAGGTGGGGCTGCCGGATGTGATCGCGCACGGCATGTTCACCATGGCCCAGGCGGTCCGCGTGGTCACCGACTGGGCCGGCGACCCGGGCGCGGTCGTGGAGTACGGCGTCCGCTTCACCCGGCCCGTCGTCGTGCCCGACGACGACCGGGGTGCCGTGATCGAGGTCAGCGGCAAGGTCGCGGCCAAGCTCGGCGACAACACCGTCCGCGTCGACCTCACCGCCACCAGCGCCGGACAGAAGGTCCTCGGTATGTCCCGGGCCGTCGTACGACTGGCCTGACCGTCCGCGTGCGGTTCCGTCCGCGCACGCGGTTCGGCACCTTGTGTGCGGCCGGGCCCGGTAAGGGGCGTTCTCCTCTGAGGGCGCCCCTTACTCGTACGTGAGACACCCCTCTGCGCGCCTGCTGGTGTGCACCGCTGCCGTGGCGCGTGTGGCGCGTGTGGCGCGTGTGGCGCGTGTGGCGCGTGTGGCGCGTGTGGCGCGTGTGGCGCGTGACGCAGCGGGAGCGATGAGTCCTTGACGGAGTTAGTGATTGAGTACTAACTTGCTCCTCATGGTCAGGATGAGCGCGGAGGAGCGGCGCGAGAGCGTTGTTCGGGCGGCGACGGCCGAGTTCGCCCGGGGCGGCTTCTACGGCACGTCCACGGAGGCCATCGCCAAGCGGGTGGGGGTCTCCCAGCCGTACCTCTTCCGGCTCTTCCCGGGAAAGAAGGCGATCTTCCTCGCGGCGGCGGAGCGCTGTCTGCGGGACACGCGCAAGGTCTTCGAGGAGGCGTCCGACGGCCTGCACGGCGAGGAGGCCCTGCACGCCATGGCCGAGGCGTACACGCGGCTGATCGCCGACCAGCCGGAAAAGCTTCAGATGCAGTTGCAGGTGTACGTCGCGGTCGCGGCGGCCGAGGCGGCCGGTGACCACGAATTCGGCGAGATGGTGCGCAGGGGCTGGCTGGAGCTCTGGGACGCCGTGCACCTGCCCCTCGGTGGCGACGTCGACGAGACGACGACCTTCATGGCGTACGGCATGCTCGTCAACACGCTGGCCGGGATGGGCTTCCCGCCGGAGCACCGGATCTGGGAGGGGCTCTACGTCTCGGCGCGCGTCAAGGGGGGTCAGGGAGACGCGTAGGGGCGCGTACGGGGGCTCGGGAGTCGGAAGCGGGGCTTTCGCACGCCCCAAAAAGTTAGTCATCAATAACTAACCACATCACGCAAGCAGTGCACACCCTCTGGGGGAGAGATGTCACAGCAAGGCGCACCACACAGCTCACGCGTCGGGGGAGCGGGCTGGGCCCTCGTCATCACCAGCGTCGCCGGTTTCATGGCGGCCCTGGACAACCTCGTCGTCACCACCGCCCTGCCCTCCATCCGTGAGGACCTGGGCGGGGCGATACACGACCTGGAATGGACCGTGAGCGCCTACACGCTCACCTTCGCCGTCCTCCTGATGTTCGGCGCGGCCCTGGGCGACCGCTTCGGCCGCCGCCGCCTCTTCCTCGTCGGCCTCACCGTCTTCACCGGTGCCTCCGCCGCCGCGGCCATGGCGCCCGGGCTCGACCACCTGATCGTCGCCCGCGCGGTCCAGGGCGTCGGCGCGGCGATCATGATGCCGCTGACGCTGACCCTGCTGACGGCCGCAGTCCCCGCCGAACGGCGCGGTATGGCGTACGGCATCTGGGGTGCCGTCAACGGGCTCGCCGTGGCGTCCGGTCCGCTGGTGGGAGGCAGCCTCACCGAGCACGTCTCCTGGCAGTGGATCTTCTGGCTGAACGTACCGCTGGGCCTCGCCCTGCTGCCGCTGGCCCGCCTCCGCCTCGCCGAGTCGCACGGCACCGGTGCCCCGCTCGACATCCCCGGCACACTGCTCGCCAGTGGCGGACTCTTCGGCATCGTCTACGGACTCGTCCGCGGTCCCGTCGACGGCTGGAGCGGCCCCGTGGTGCTGACCGCCCTGTTCGCCGGGGCCGCGCTGCTCGTCGGCTTCGTCCACCACGGGATCCGCAGTGCGAACCCCATGCTCCCGATGCGTCTCTTCCGCTCCCGCGCCTTCTCCGGCATCAACGGGGCGAGCCTGCTGATGTTCCTCGGGATGTTCGGCTCGATCTTCCTGCTCAGCCAGTACATGCAGAACGTGCTCGGCTATTCGCCCACCGAGGCGGGCCTGCGCATGCTCCCCTGGACCGGCATGCCGATGCTGGTCGCCCCCGTCGCCGGCATCCTCTCGGACCGCGTCGGGGGACGCCCGGTCGTCGCGGCCGGGCTCTTCTTCCAGGCGGCCGGCCTCGGCCACCTCGCCTACGTGGTCACCACCGACGCCTCCTACGGCAGCCAGCTGCCCGGTCTGATCATGAGCGGGATCGGCATGGCCCTGTACTTCGCCCCCGCCTCCGCGATCGTGATGTCCAGCGTCACGGTGAAGGAGCAGGGCATCGCCTCCGGCGCCAACAACGCCCTGCGCGAGGTGGGCGGGGCGCTCGGTATCGCGGTCATGGCCTCGGTCTTCTCGGCGCAGGGTGGCTACGAGACCCCGCAGTCCTTCGTCGACGGGCTGCGGCCGGCGGTCGCGGCGGGCGCCGGGATCGTGGCCCTGGGAGGCATCGCGGCGCTGCTGATCCCGGGCCGCCGGCGCGGCGGCGACACGGTCACGGACGGGACCGGGGC
The DNA here is from genome assembly GCF_053613315.1 of Streptomyces sp. JK94. NCBI lineage: Bacteria > Bacillati > Actinomycetota > Actinomycetes > Kitasatosporales > Streptomycetaceae > Streptomyces > Streptomyces sp. JK94. The sequence continues at coordinate 153,204 of NZ_JBSICH010000015.1, forward strand.
GGGGCCCGCGCCCGCGGCCGAACCGGAACTCGCCGCCACCGGACCGACGGCGGCGCCCCGCTGACACGCGGACGACCTCGAAGCGGCACGCGCAGGACGCGGACGCGGCACGGCACGGCACCCGCGACGCGAGCGACGTACCGCGACGCGAACGCACGAAGCAGCAAGCGAACGCACGCACGCACGAAAAGCGCGAGAACCCGACGCCCGAAGCGCACGCCCGCAACGCACGCACGTCCGCAGCGCACGGCCGCCCGCACGCAGGCGGGCGTGCGGAGCGGACGCGAGGAACGACAGGAGCCCGACATGCCCACTCTGCCCTGGACCGTGCCCAACCGGCCGCCGCGGGACGTGGAGGTCCACGTCTTCGCCTCCCGTTTCGAGACCCGCACCCTGTGGGGAGCGCTGAAGTTCCTGGCCCGCACGCCGAGCGTGTGGCGGCAGGTCAGGGGCGCGCCCGGAGCGTACGGAGCCTCCCTGAAGGCGGAGCCCTTCCGGCGGACCTTCTGGACGCTGTCCGCCTGGGAGTCGCCCGAGGCGCTCAAGGCCTTCGCCCACTCGGGCACCCACGGGCCGGCCGCCCGCGGCCTGTCCGCCCAGATGCGGGACGCGAAGTACGCCGCCTGGCCGGTGCCGAGCGACGCGCTGCCGGTGAGCTGGGCGGAGGTGCGACGACGCCTGACGTGAACACCGCACACGGGGACGGGAACGCCCCGGCCGACCGGCCGGGGCGTTTCCCCGCTGTCCGGGACTGTCCAGGGCTGCCCGGGGCTGTCGGTGCCGTCTCGTAGTCTTGAGCACGTGCAGGAACTCCATGACGCCCCCCTCGCCCCCCTGACCACCTTCCGGCTGGGAGGCCCGGCGACCCGGCTGGTCACCGCCACGACCGACGCCGAGGTGATCGCCGCCGTCCGCGAGGCCGACGACTCCGGCACGCCGCTGCTGCTCATCGGCGGCGGGTCCAACCTGGTCATCGGCGACAAGGGCTTCGACGGCACCGCCCTGCACATCGCCACGCGCGGCCTCGTCCTCGACGGCGCGACACTGGAGCTGGCGGCCGGCGAGACCTGGACCGACGCCGTCGCCCGTTCCGTCGAGGCCGGACTCGCCGGCGTCGAGTGCCTGGCCGGCATCCCCGGCTCGGCGGGTGCCACCCCCATCCAGAACGTCGGGGCGTACGGCCAGGAGGTCTCCTCCACGATCACCGAGGTGACCGCGTACGACCGCCGGTCCCGCGAGGCGGTCACCCTCGCCAACGCCGACTGCGCCTTCTCCTACCGCCACAGCCGCTTCAAGGCCGAGCCGGAGCGATACGTCGTCCTGCGCGTCCGCTTCGCGCTGGAGGACGCCGACGGCCTCTCCGCCCCCCTTCGCTACGCGGAGACGGCCCGCGCCCTGGGTGTCGAGCCCGGCGACCGGGTGCCGCTGGCCACCGCCCGTGACACCGTGCTGAAGCTCCGCGCGGGCAAGGGCATGGTGCTGGACCCCGAGGACCACGACACCTGGTCGGCCGGGTCCTTCTTCACCAACCCGATCCTCACGGACGAGGAGTTCGCGGCCTTCCGCGCGCGCGTGGACGAGCGCCTCGGCGCCGCCGTCGAGCCGCCCGCCTTCCCCGCCGGGGAGGGTCGCATCAAGACGTCCGCCGCCTGGCTGATCGACCAGGCCGGCTTCACCAAGGGGTACGGCAGCGGACCCGCCCGCATCTCCACCAAGCACACCCTCGCCCTCACCAACCGGGGCGAGGCCACCACGGAGGATCTGCTGGCCCTGGCCCGCGAGGTCGTCGCCGGTGTCCACGAGGCCTTCGGCGTCACGCTGGTCAACGAGCCGATGACGGTCGGCGTCAGCCTCTGACCGGCACCGGCACCGGCACTCAAGCCCGCACCCGCACCAAGCCCGCACCCGCACCCGCACCGGCACTCAAGCCCGCACCGGCACCCAGACCCGGACCCGGGACCGACCGCCCCAGACCCGCACCTGGACCCGAACCACGGACCCGCACCCGCACCCGGCCCAAACCGGCACCAGCCCCCCCCCAGACGTCAGTAGGCGACCCCCACGCCCTGCCGCACGGTCCCCGCGTCCCCGGTCATCGCGAGCATCGCGTGGGCGACGTCGGCACGCCCCACGAAGCGGCCCTTGGACGGGAAACCGCCGACCACCGACCGGTACCGGCCGGACAGCGGCTTGTCCTGCAGCCGTGGCGGCCGGACCACCGTCCACTCCGCGTCACTGCGCGCCAGTTCTCCCTCCATGGCGCGCAGATCGCCGTACACGTCCTTCAGGACCGTGAGGAGCAGGCTCCGCACGCCCCGGTCCAACGGCCCCGCGCCCTGCGGCTCGGGGCCGACCGGAGCCGCGCTGACGACCAGCACCCTGCGCACGCCCTCCGCCCGCATCGCGTCGAGCACCGTGCGCGTCAGCCGTGTCGCCACACCCGCGTCGGCGCGGCGGCGGGCTCCGAGCCCGGACAGCACGGCGTCCCGCCCGGCCACGGCCGGCCGCACCGACGCGGCGTCGCTCAGATCCGCGCGGAACACCTCCAGGTGCTCCCCGGTCACGGACAGCCGCGCGGGATCCCGTACGACGGCTGTGACGTGGTGGCCGGCGTCGAGGGCCTGCCGGACGACCTCCTGGCCGATGCCCCCGGTGGCACCGAAGACGGTGAGCTTCATGGCGTACTCCATTCCGCGCGGCGGCATCCCAGGGCGGGTGGGTGAGCACTCACTCACCGGTGCCTTCCCCTAGGGTGAGTAAGTACTCACCCACTCGTCAAGCCCTCACTGGAGCGCCATGCCCTCCACCAAGCCGGCCAGGGAACGCATCCTCGACGCCGCCCACGAGCTGATGCTGACCGTCGGGCTCACCCGCGCCACCACCAAGGAGATCGCGAAGGGCGCCGGTTGCTCCGAGGCCGCGCTGTACAAGCACTTCGCGAGCAAGGAGGAGCTGTTCATCCGCGTACTGACCGAGCGGCTGCCCCGGCTGACCCCCCTGCTGCGCGGCCTCGCCACCGAGCCGGGGCGTGCCCCGCTCGAGGAGAACCTCACGGAGATCGCCCGCCAGGCCGCCCTCTTCTACGAGCAGAGCTTCCCGATCGGAGCGTCGCTGTACGCCCGGACGGAACTCAAGCGACGGCACGACGACGCGATGCGCGAACTGGGCACCGGGCCGCACCTGCCGATCGAGGGCCTCGACGCCTACCTGCGGGCGGAGCAGGCCGCGGGGCGGCTCCGCGCCGACGCGGACACCTTCGCCGCGGCGTCCCTCCTGATGGGAGCCTGCGCGCAGCGGGCGTTCGCGTACGACGCGACGCCGACGGGCGACCGCCCGGCGGCAACCGAATTCGCCCGGCGACTGGCGCGGACCCTGCTCGCGGGACTGCGCTGACCGCTCGCGCGCGACGGGGCCGCCCGGCGCCCGCGGGACACCCGATGCGGCCGGAAACGCGAGCCCGCCGACGCGCGCGACGCCCCCACCACGGGGCGCCCCCACCGCAGGGCGCTCCCACCACGCGATGCCCCCACCACGCGACGCCCCCTCCGCAGGATGCCGAATCGGCGGGACGTCTCCACGGGCCGCCCCCACCACGGGCCGCCGACTCCGCGGGACGCCTCCGCCGCCTCGGCTCCGCCCGAGGAGGAACCCTGAGGGGACCACGCGGGCGCAACCCCTAAGCGGTCAGCCAGTCGTCCACCCCTTCCAGCAGCTTCCGCTTCACCTCCTCCGGCGCGGCCGATCCCCGCACCGACTGACGGGCCAGCTCCGCCAGCTCGGCGTCCGTGAACCCGTGGTGCCGGCGCGCGATCTCGTACTGGGCGGCCAGCCGCGCGCCGAACAGCAGCGGGTCGTCCGCGCCCAGCGCCATCGGCACCCCCGCCTCGAACAGCGTCCGCAGCGGCACGTCCTCCGGCTTCTCGTACACGCCCAGGGCGACGTTCGACGCCGGACACACCTCGCACGTCACCTGCCGGTCGGCGAGTCGTCTCAGCAGCCGCGGATCCTCCGCCGCCCGCACCCCGTGCCCGAGCCGGTCGGCCCCGAGGTCGTCCAGGCAGTCCCGCACGGACGACGGACCGCTCAGCTCGCCCCCGTGCGGCGCCGACAGCAGCCCGCCCTCCCGCGCGATCGCGAACGCCCGGTCGAAGTCCCGGGCCATGCCCCGGCGCTCGTCGTTGGACAACCCGAACCCGATCACTCCCCGGTCCGCGTACCGCACCGCCAGCCGGGCCAGCGTCCGCGCGTCCAGCGGATGCTTCATCCGGTTCGCGGCGACCAGCACCCGCATGCCGATCCCGGTGTCCCGCACGGTCGTCTCCACCGCGTCGAGGATGACCTCCAGCGCCGGGATCAGCCCACCCAGCCGCGGGGCGTACGACGTCGGGTCCACCTGGATCTCCAGCCACCCCGACCCGTCCCGCAGGTCCTCCTCCGCGGCCTCGCGCACCAGCCGCTGGATGTCCTCCGGCTCCTGCAGACACGACCGCGCCGCGTCGTACAGCCGCTGGAAGCGGAACCAGCCCCGTTCGTCCGTCGCCCGCAGCCTGGGCGACTCCCCGCGGCCCAGCGCCTCGGTCAGCGTCTCGGGCAGACGCACGCCGTGCTTGTCGGCCAGTTCCAGCAGGGTCGCGGGCCGCATCGACCCGGTGAAGTGCAGGTGGAGATGGGCCTTCGGCAGTTCAGAGACATCACGTACACGCTCCATTCCGTGATCCTGCCGTACGACACGCCCGGCCCGACAGCACTTTCCCCGTACGTGGTCTTGCTCGCACAAACAAAGCAGGGGTCACACCGGAACGTTCCGGTGTGACCCCTGCCGGACAAACTGCCGGACGAGTGCCGGGGGACGCTCAGTCCCTGGCCTCCGCGAGCAGCTTCTGGATCCGGCTCACACCCTCGACGAGGTCCTCGTCCCCGAGCGCGTACGAGAGCCGCAGGTACCCGGGCGTGCCGAACGCCTCGCCCGGCACCACCGCGACCTCGGCCTCCTCCAGGATCAGCGCGGCCAGCTCGACCGTGTCCTGCGGCCGCTTGCCGCGGATCTCCTTGCCGAGGAGCGCCTTCACCGACGGGTAGGCGTAGAACGCGCCCTTCGGCTCCGGGCACAGCACGCCGTCGATGTCGTTGAGCATCCGCACGATGGTCTGGCGGCGCCGGTCGAAGGCCTCCCGCATCTTCGCCACCGCGTCCAGGTCACCGGAGACCGCGGCCAGCGCCGCCGCCTGGGCCACGTTGGACACGTTGGACGTGGCGTGCGACTGGAGGTTCGTCGCGGCCTTGACGACGTCCTTCGGGCCGATGACCCAGCCGACCCGCCAGCCGGTCATCGCGTACGTCTTCGCGACGCCGTTGACCACGATGCACTTGTCGCGCAGCTCGGGCAGCAGCGCCGGCAGGGAGACGGAGAAGGCGTCGCCGTAGACGAGGTGCTCGTAGATCTCGTCGGTCAGCACCCACAGGCCGTGCTCGACGGCCCACTGGCCGATGGCCTCGGTCTCGGCCTCGGAGTACACGGAGCCCGTCGGGTTCGACGGGGAGACGAAGAGGACGACCTTCGTCTTCTTCGTGCGCGCGGCCTCCAGCTGCTCCACGCTCACCCGGTAACCGGTGGTCTCGTCGGCGACGACCTCGACGGGGACACCGCCGGCCAGCCGGATCGACTCCGGGTACGTCGTCCAGTACGGCGCCGGGACGATGACCTCGTCGCCCGGGTCGAGGATCGCGGCGAACGCCTCGTAGATGGCCTGCTTGCCGCCGTTGGTGACCAGGATCTGCGAGGGGTCGACCTCGTAGCCGGAGTCGCGCAGCGTCTTCGCGGCGATCGCGGCCTTCAGCTCGGGCAGGCCGCCGGCCGGCGTGTACCGGTGGTACTTGGGGTCCTTGCAGGCCTCGATCGCGGCCTCGACGATGTAGTCCGGCGTCGGGAAGTCGGGTTCACCGGCGCCGAAGCCGATCACCGGACGCCCGGCGGCCTTGAGGGCCTTCGCCTTGGCGTCCACGGCGAGGGTGGCGGACTCGGAGATCGCGCCGACTCGGGTGGAGACCCGGCGCTCGGTGGGAGGGGTTGCAGCGCTCATGGCCCCATCGTTCCAGACCCGAAACTCCCCGGGCACGCGGGTTTCACGGACCGAACGGCGGTGAACCGGCCGGGGCGCGTGCCCGGACAGCAGTCCGTATCCGCCCGCGCGACCTCCTCGGACAGCCCCGCGGCCAGGGCGGTCTTCGGCCAGAACGGCCCGTCCGGGCCCCGTACACGCCCTTTCTGTTCGACGCCCGGCGCCTGAGCACGTACACTCTCACCTCGTTGGCCTTCAGCGGCCCGCTGCCACTCGGTGCACACCAAGCATCGGGGCGGATGCGGTACGTTGGGGGACACACAAAGGGTCGTAGCTCAATTGGTAGAGCACTGGTCTCCAAAACCAGCGGTTGGGGGTTCAAGTCCCTCCGGCCCTGCTACACACACCTTCGCCAGGATGTGTGCGCATGTACGTACAGCAATGCACCGCCGTGCGGCTCAGACCGGGCGCGGCACGGCCACGACCCGGAATCAGGTGAGGACGAGTGACGGACGCCGTGGGCTCCATCGACATGCCTGATGCCGAGGACGAGGCTCCGGACTCCAAGAAGAAGTCCCGCAAGGGCGGCAAGCGCGCCAAGAAGGGCCCGCTGAAGCGCCTTGCTCTCTTCTACCGCCAGATCGTCGCGGAACTCCGCAAGGTCGTCTGGCCGAGTCGCAACCAGCTGACGACGTACACCACCGTGGTGATCATCTTCGTGGTCATCATGATCGGCCTGGTGACTTTGATTGACTATGGCTTCTCTCACGCCGCCAAGTACGTCTTCGGCTGAGTCGAGAGCGAAGGGCGCCGAGGTACCCGGCGCCCCTTTCGCGTGTTCCACCCCTATGTATCCAGGAAGAAGCAGCCACCGTGTCTGACCCGAACGTGAACGACGCCATCGAGCCGGTCGAGTCCGTCGAGGACGAGCTCGGCACCGTCGAGGGCGCCGACAACGAGGACACCGAGGCCTCCGCCGAGGCCGAGGCTGCCGACGACGACGCCGTCGTCGCGGACGCGGACGAGACCGCCGAGGCTCAGGACGAGACCGTCGAGGACGCCGCCGCCGAGGACGAGGCCGCCGAGCCCGCCGACGAGGCCGCGGAGCCCGAGCCCGAGCTCGACCCGATCGAGGCGCTCCGCCAGGAGCTGCGCGTCCTCCCCGGTGAGTGGTACGTGATCCACACCTACGCCGGTTACGAGAACCGCGTGAAGACCAACCTCGAGCAGCGCGCCGTCTCGCTCAACGTCGAGGACTACATCTTCCAGGCCGAGGTGCCGCAGGAAGAGGTCGTCCAGATCAAGAACGGCGACCGCAAGACGATCCGTCAGAACAAGCTGCCGGGTTACGTCCTGGTGCGCATGGACCTGACCAACGAGTCCTGGGGTGTCGTCCGCAACACCCCCGGCGTCACCGGCTTCGTCGGCAACGCCTACGACCCGTACCCGCTGACGCTGGACGAGATCGTCAAGATGCTCGCCCCCGAGGCCGAGGAGAAGGCCGCCCGTGAGGCCGCCGAGGCCGAGGGCAAGCCCGCTCCGCAGCGCAAGGTCGAGGTCCAGGTCCTGGACTTCGAGGTCGGCGACTCGGTCACCGTCACCGACGGCCCGTTCGCGACGCTGCAGGCCACGATCAACGAGATCAACGCCGACTCGAAGAAGGTCAAGGGCCTCGTCGAGATCTTCGGCCGCGAGACCCCGGTCGAGCTGAGCTTCGACCAGATCCAGAAGAACTAGTACTCCTCGCCGGTACTCCTCTGGACGTACTGCTTCCGAGCAGGTCAGGCAGGCGCTCGCGCGTCGCCTGACCTGCTCGGTTTTTGGCCGCACATCCATACCCGCTATCGTTGTGCGGTATGCCTGTGTCCGGGTCGCCCCCGGATGCGGGCAGGACCCGAATCGAAAGGACCCGGAGAGCTATGCCTCCCAAGAAGAAGAAGGTCACGGGGCTCATCAAGCTCCAGATCCAGGCCGGTGCCGCGAACCCGGCCCCGCCGGTCGGCCCCGCGCTGGGTCAGCACGGCGTGAACATCATGGAGTTCTGCAAGGCCTACAACGCCGCGACCGAGTCGCAGCGTGGCTGGGTCATCCCGGTGGAGATCACGGTCTACGAGGACCGCTCCTTCACCTTCATCACCAAGACCCCGCCGGCCGCGAAGATGATCCTCAAGGCCGCGGGCGTGGAGAAGGGCTCCGGCGAGCCGCACAAGACCAAGGTCGCGAAGATCACGCGTGACCAGGTCCGCGAGATCGCCACCACGAAGATGCCCGACCTCAACGCCAACGACCTGGACCAGGCGGAGAAGATCATCGCCGGTACCGCGCGGTCCATGGGCGTCACGGTCGAGGGCTGACCTCCACCCCCGTAAGCCGGCAGTAGTGGCAGGGCCTGCTCGGCCCGGACCACAACTCCTCGAAAAGCCAACAGGAGCAGTAGTGAGCAAGCGCAGCAAGTCTCTCCGCGCTGCGGACGAGAAGATCGACCGGGACAAGCTCTACGCCCCGCTCGAGGCCGTCCGTCTCGCCAAGGAGACCTCCACGACCAAGTTCGACGGCACCGTCGAGGTCGCCTTCCGCCTGGGTGTCGACCCGCGCAAGGCCGACCAGATGGTCCGTGGCACCGTGAACCTCCCGCACGGCACCGGTAAGACCGCCCGGGTCCTGGTCTTCGCGACCGGTGACCGTGCCGAGGCCGCGCGTGCCGCGGGCGCCGACATCGTCGGCGCCGACGAGCTGATCGACGAGGTGTCGAAGGGCCGTCTGGACTTCGACGCCGTCGTCGCCACCCCGGACCTCATGGGCAAGGTCGGCCGCCTCGGCCGCGTCCTCGGCCCGCGTGGTCTGATGCCGAACCCGAAGACCGGCACCGTGACCCCGGACGTGACCAAGGCCGTGACCGAGATCAAGGGCGGCAAGATCGAGTTCCGCGTCGACAAGCACTCGAACCTGCACTTCATCATCGGCAAGACGTCGTTCGACGACACCAAGCTGGTGGAGAACTACGGCGCGGCGCTGGAGGAGATCCTCCGTCTGAAGCCGTCCGCCGCCAAGGGCCGTTACATCAAGAAGGCCGCCATCAGCACCACGATGGGCCCCGGCATCCCGATCGACTCGAACCGCACCCGCAACCTCCTCGTCGAGGAGGACCCGGCCGCGGTCTGAGCCCACGGCTCGCCCCACCGGTTCACGGGCCCCGCACCTTCCGAGGTGCGGGGCCCGTTCCGTTTCCGGTACGGGGGCCGGTGGTCTGGGCTAGCGTGCGGGCAGGAGTCGCGGACGGCGCACGGGGGTGGGGCGGATGACGCGCACGACGGCACGCCGTACGGTCGTCCGGACCGCGGTGGCGGCCGCGCTGGCGTGCGTCGCCGCCTGCACCTCCACAGACGGCTCCACCGGCTCCGCCGACCCGTCGACGCGGTCCCTGCGCGCCGTGGAGCGGGCCGTCGGACGGGCGGGTTCGGCGCGGGTCGAGGCCACGACCGTCATGGGCCGCGAGCTGTCCCTGGACGCCGTCGGGGCCCTCGGCTGGCGCGACGGCCTCACCGGCACCCTGACGATCACGTACACCGGTGGCACGACCGCCGAGACGATGCGCCGGCTCGGCACCACCGCCATGGAGGCGCGGTACCTGTCCGACGCGTACTACGCCAGGCTGGGCGACCGCTTCGCCGACCGGGTGGGCGGCAGACACTGGATCAGGTACGTCTACGCCGACCTGGAGGAGCCCGGCGGTGGCGCGGGCGCCGGGTCCGCGGACCGGATGCGCGACACCACACCCCACCGGGCGGTGCAGCGGCTGCTGGCCGCCGACGACGTGCGCGAGGTCGGCGAGGAGACCACCCGCGGCCGGCGCACGACGCACTGGAGCGGCACGGTGGGCGGCACCACGGAGCAGACCGTCGACCTCTGGGTCGACGACCGTGACCTGCCGGTCAAGGAGGTCGAGCGGGGGCGGACGGAGACCGGGAGGCTGACCCGGACCGCGTACTACAGCGACTACGGCGTCGCCGTGTCCGCGAAGCGGCCTCCCGCCGACGACACGGCGGACTTCGCGGATCTGCTGCAGGCGCGGGACAACGGTTGATCACGGAAATCACGGGACCGTCCGAACCGACTTGGGTACGCTCGCGTCCTGCTGTGTAAAAGCTGTTTTTTTCTTTCTGTGTTCCGTGGGGGACTCCATGAAGACTTCCGTACGCGTGCCCGTGGGCGCCGGACTGGCCGCTCTGCTGCTCGCCGGCGGCGCGGTGGGCTGCTCCAAGGAGGACGGGGCCGAGCAGTCCCCGAAGATGACGCCGGCGGCGGCCGTGGCCAAGGCGGCGAAGAACGCGGAGGAGATCGACTCCCTCCGCTACCGCATGACCGGCCGGGCCCCCGAGGAGGGCCGCTTCGAGGCCGAGGCCGAGATGCAGATCAAGCCCACACTCGCGATGAGCATGACGATGACGGCACTCGACCAGGGCCCCGACGCCAAGGTGGAGATCCGGCTCCTCGACAAGGTCATGTACCTCGGCGGCGGCGCCGAGGCCGCCAAGGAGATGGACGGCAAGAGCTGGATGAAGTTCGACCTGGCCGCGATGGGCGCGGGCGAGGAGCTGAACCAGCTGGGCGGTGCCTCCCAGGCCGACAAGAACCCGGCGACCGAGTCCACCTTCCTCACCGGCGCCAAGGACGTGGAGAAGGTCGGCACCGAGACCGTCGACGGCGTGGAGACCACCCACTACAAGGGCACGGTCAGCCTCGCCGACCTGGAGAAGTCCCTCGGCGACGAGGACGAGGCCACCCGGGACAGGCGTCAGAAGAGCGTCGAGCAGTACGAGAAGATGGGCGTCGACAAGCTCACCATGGACATGTGGGTCGACGCGGAGGACCACACCAAGCAGTTCCGCATGCGCGGCGAAGCCGACAAGGGACCGCTGGACATGACCATCACCTTCCTCGGCTTCAACGAGCCCGTGAAGGTCACCGCCCCGCCCGCCGAGGAGACCGTGGACCTGGCCGAGATGATGCAGGGGGCCGAGCAAGGCTGAGCCGCCGGGCCGCCGGGCCGCCGATCCGCCGGCGTCGGCGACGGCCGGCGCGGGCGAGCGACCCCCGCCTCCCGGCCGCTGTCCGGGCGGATTTGCTTGACACCGCCCCGTTCACGTACGCTTCCACAGAAGCCAAAGACCGCTGGTCGTTGCCGTGTGCTCGTGAGAGGGCACGGTGGCCGAAGGATCCGCTGAACTGCGGACGACCCGCGCAGGTGACTGTGGATGAGCTCCCGGACCTCACGCCTCGTGCGTGTGGCAAACGGTCGAGCCACGCCCCGTGCGCCTGCGCCGGGGCGTTTCGTTTTCCCCAGTCCTCCTTCGGGTCCGCGCGGTCCGAATCACCCGGAAGGAGGCCGAGGCTCTATGGCGACGCCCGAAAAGGCTGCCGCGGTTGCCGAGCTGACGGACAAGTTCCGCAGCTCGAACGCCGCCGTGCTGACCGAGTACCGCGGTCTCACCGTGGCGCAGCTCAAGACGCTGCGCCGGTCGCTCGGTGAGAACGCCCAGTACGCCGTGGTGAAGAACACGCTGACCAAGATTGCGGCCAACGAGGCCGGGATCACGCTCGACGACCAGCTCTTCGCTGGTCCGACGGCCGTCGCCTTCGTCACCGGTGACCCGGTGGAGTCGGCGAAGGGTCTGCGCGACTTCTCCAAGGACAACCCGAACCTCGTCATCAAGGGCGGTGTCCTTGACGGCAAGGCGATGTCCGCCGACGAGATCAAGAAGCTTGCGGACCTCGAGTCCCGCGAGGTTCTGCTCTCCAAGCTGGCCGGTGCCATGAAGGGCAAGCAGTCGCAGGCTGCCTCTGTCTTCCAGGCGCTGCCGTCGAAGCTCGTCCGCACCGTGGACGCGCTCCGTGCCAAGCAGGACGAGCAGGGCGGTGCCGAGTAATTCGGCTCGCTTTCTGACCCAGGCCGCCTAGCGGCACGGGTCGCAGCGGGCCCGACGTACGCCCGCCTCACCCCGTACATCCGGCACCTGCCGAATTAGTGGAAGGACCGCCATCATGGCGAAGCTCAGCCAGGACGACCTGCTCGCCCAGTTCGAGGAGATGACCCTCATCGAGCTCTCCGAGTTCGTGAAGGCCTTCGAGGAGAAGTTCGACGTCACCGCCGCCGCGGCCGCCCCGGTCGTCGTCGCGGGTGGTGCCGGTGCCGGCGCCGCTGCCGACGCTCCGGAGGAGAAGGACGAGTTCGACGTCATCCTCACCGGCGCCGGTGACAAGAAGATCCAGGTCATCAAGGTCGTGCGCGAGCTGACCTCCCTGGGTCTGAAGGAGGCCAAGGACCTCGTGGACGGCGCCCCGAAGCCCGTCCTCGAGAAGGTCGCCAAGGACGCCGCCGAGAAGGCCGCCGAGTCCCTCAAGGGCGCCGGCGCCTCGGTCGAGGTCAAGTAAGACCGCGAAGGCTCCACGGATCCGGCAGGGTCTGTAACGCCGTAGCACCGAAGAGCGATCATCCATCCGGGTGGTCGCTCTTCGGCGTTCCGGGGGTCCGGTGGCGGCTGCCTTGCACGCGGGACGACGGAGAGTAGGGTGATCTTCGTCGTGCCGTCTCCGGGGCCCTGAGAGCCGCTGGAGACAACCGGTTCGGGCCTAGGGGGGCCTTGACGAACCGCACGCAGCGCGCAATTCTCAGGGCGTCGTCAAAGGATCCGAATCCGAGGCATGGATCGACGACGAAGAGGGCAGTATCACCGTGCGTTGAGGGCGAGGCCTTGCCGCAGGTGGTGAGAACAACGAGGAGTGAACACGGTCCCCGAGAACCGCACTGGACATCAGTGTGCCAAGTGGCTACACTGTCCCTTTGCGCTGCCTGTTAGCTGCCCCCTGCCCGTCACCAGGGGTCTACCCTCGCCCGAGCACTGACGACCAGAGCATGTCTGACCTGGCTCTCCAGCCACATCAGGCACCCCCTGTCTCCGTGCACGGATGAGGGGCCGGTACGCGCGTAGTGAGTCCGAGCCCTCGGAAGGACCCCCTCTTGGCCGCCTCGCGCAATGCCTCGACCGCGAATACGAACAACGCTGCCAGCACCGCCCCGCTGCGCATCTCCTTTGCAAAGATCAAGGAGCCCCTCGAGGTTCCGAACCTTCTCGCGCTGCAAACCGAGAGCTTCGACTGGCTGCTCGGCAACGACGCCTGGAAGGCTCGCGTCGAGTCGGCTCTGGAGTCCGGTCAGGACGTCCCCACCAAGTCCGGTCTGGAAGAGATCTTCGAGGAGATCTCGCCGATCGAGGACTTCTCCGGGTCGATGTCGCTGACGTTCCGCGACCACCGCTTCGAGCCCCCCAAGAACAGCATCGACGAGTGCAAGGACCGCGACTTCACGTACGCGGCCCCGCTCTTCGTCACCGCCGAGTTCACCAACAACGAGACCGGCGAGATCAAGTCCCAGACGGTCTTCATGGGCGACTTCCCGCTCATGACCAACAAGGGCACCTTCGTCATCAACGGCACCGAGCGTGTCGTCGTGTCGCAGCTGGTCCGTTCGCCGGGTGTCTACTTCGACTCCTCCATCGACAAGACGTCCGACAAGGACATCTTCTCCGCCAAGATCATCCCGTCCCGGGGTGCCTGGCTGGAGATGGAGATCGACAAGCGCGACATGGTCGGTGTGCGCATCGACCGCAAGCGCAAGCAGTCCGTGACCGTCCTGCTCAAGGCTCTCGGCTGGACGACCGAGCAGATCCTCGAGGAGTTCGGCGAGTACGAGTCCATGCGCGCCACCCTGGAGAAGGACCACACCCAGGGCCAGGACGACGCACTGCTCGACATCTACCGCAAGCTGCGTCCGGGCGAGCCCCCCACGCGTGAGGCCGCGCAGACGCTTCTGGAGAACCTCTACTTCAACCCGAAGCGCTACGACCTCGCCAAGGTCGGCCGTTACAAGGTCAACAAGAAGCTCGGCGCGGACGAGCCGCTGGACGCCGGCGTGCTCACCACCGACGACGTCATCGCCACCATCAAGTACCTGGTGAAGCTGCACGCCGGGGAGACCGAGACGGTCGGCGAGTCGGGCCGGGAGATCGTCGTCGAGACCGACGACATCGACCACTTCGGCAACCGCCGCATCCGCAACGTCGGCGAGCTGATCCAGAACCAGGTCCGTACGGGTCTCGCCCGTATGGAGCGCGTCGTGCGCGAGCGCATGACCACCCAGGACGTCGAGGCGATCACGCCGCAGACCCTGATCAACATCCGGCCGGTCGTCGCCTCCATCAAGGAGTTCTTCGGCACCAGCCAGCTGTCCCAGTTCATGGACCAGAACAACCCGCTGTCGGGGCTGACGCACAAGCGTCGTCTGAACGCCCTCGGCCCGGGCGGTCTCTCCCGTGAGCGGGCCGGTTTCGAGGTCCGTGACGTCCACCCGTCGCACTACGGCCGCATGTGCCCGATCGAGACGCCGGAAGGCCCGAACATCGGCCTGATCGGCTCGCTCGCCTCGTACGGCCGGATCAACCCGTTCGGTTTCATCGAAACGCCGTACCGCAAGGTCGTCGAAGGCCAGGTCACGGACGACGTGGACTACCTGACCGCCGACGAGGAGGACCGCTTCGTCATCGCGCAGGCCAACGCCACGCTCAACGACGACATGCGCTTCTCCGAGGCCCGCGTCCTGGTCCGCCGCCGTGGCGGCGAGGTCGACTACGTCCCCGGTGACGACGTCGACTACATGGACGTCTCGCCGCGCCAGATGGTGTCGGTCGCGACCGCCATGATCCCGTTCCTCGAGCACGACGACGCCAACCGCGCCCTCATGGGCGCGAACATGATGCGTCAGGCGGTGCCGCTCATCAAGAGTGAGTCCCCGCTGGTCGGCACCGGCATGGAGTACCGCTCCGCAGCCGACGCCGGCGACGTGGTCAAGGCCGAGAAGGCGGGTGTGGTCCAGGAGGTCTCCGCGGACTACATCACCACGACCAACGACGACGGCACGTACATCACGTACCGCCTGGCCAAGTTCTCCCGGTCCAACCAGGGAACCTCGGTCAACCAGAAGGTCATCGTCGCCGAGGGCGACCGGGTCATCGAGGGCCAGGTCCTGGCCGACGGCCCGGCCACCGAGAACGGCGAGATGGCGCTCGGCAAGAACCTGCTGGTCGCGTTCATGCCGTGGGAGGGTCACAACTACGAGGACGCGATCATCCTGTCGCAGCGCCTCGTCCAGGACGACGTCCTCTCCTCGATCCACATCGAGGAGCACGAGGTCGACGCCCGTGACACCAAGCTCGGCCCCGAGGAGATCACCCGGGACATCCCGAACGTCTCCGAGGAGGTCCTCGCCGACCTCGACGAGCGCGGCATCATCCGCATCGGTGCCGAGGTCGTCGCCGGCGACATCCTCGTCGGCAAGGTCACGCCCAAGGGCGAGACCGAGCTGACTCCGGAGGAGCGCCTGCTCCGTGCGATCTTCGGTGAGAAGGCCCGTGAGGTCCGTGACACCTCGCTGAAGGTCCCGCACGGCGAGATCGGCAAGGTCATCGGCGTCCGCGTCTTCGACCGCGAAGAGGGCGACGAGCTGCCCCCCGGTGTCAACCAGCTGGTGCGCGTGTACGTCGCGCAGAAGCGCAAGATCACCGACGGTGACAAGCTCGCCGGCCGGCACGGCAACAAGGGCGTCATCTCCAAGATCAACCCGATCGAGGACATGCCGTTCCTCGAGGACGGCACCCCGGTCGACATCATCCTGAACCCGCTGGGTGTCCCGTCCCGCATGAACCCGGGACAGGTCCTGGAGATCCACCTCGGCTGGCTCGCCAGCCGCGGCTGGGACGTCTCCGGCCTCGCGGAGGAGTGGGCCGAGCGCCTGCAGGCCATCGGCGCCGACAAGGTCGAGCCCGGCACCAACGTCGCCACCCCGGTCTTCGACGGTGCGCGTGAGGACGAGCTGGCCGGTCTGCTCCAGCACACCATCCCGAACCGCGACGGCGAGCGCATGGTGCTCCCGTCCGGCAAGGCGCGGCTGTTCGACGGCCGCTCCGGTGAGCCGTTCCCGGAGCCGATCTCGGTCGGCTTCATGTACATCCTCAAGCTCCACCACCTGGTCGACGACAAGCTGCACGCCCGGTCGACCGGTCCGTACTCGATGATCACCCAGCAGCCGCTGGGTGGTAAGGCCCAGTTCGGTGGCCAGCGCTTCGGTGAGATGGAGGTGTGGGCGCTGGAGGCTTACGGCGCCGCGTACGCCCTCCAGGAGCTGCTGACCATCAAGTCCGACGACGTCACCGGCCGCGTGAAGGTCTACGAGGCCATCGTCAAGGGCGAGAACATCCCTGAGCCCGGCATCCCCGAGTCCTTCAAGGTGCTCATCAAGGAGATGCAGTCCCTGTGCCTCAACGTGGAGGTGCTGTCCTCGGACGGCATGTCCATCGAGATGCGTGACACCGACGAGGACGTCTTCCGCGCAGCGGAGGAGCTCGGCATCGACCTGTCACGGCGCGAGCCGAGCAGCGTCGAAGAGGTCTGACGGGAGTTTCGGCGGACCTTGAGCGATCAAGGTCCGCCGGCCCCAGGACCCCCGTTTCAGACCCCAAGACTTACAACCCTGAGAGGGATTGACGCATAGTGCTCGACGTCAACTTCTTCGACGAGCTCCGGATCGGTCTGGCAACCGCTGACGACATCCGTCAGTGGAGCCACGGCGAGGTCAAGAAGCCCGAGACGATCAACTACCGCACGCTCAAGCCCGAGAAGGACGGACTCTTCTGCGAGAAGATCTTCGGTCCGACCCGGGACTGGGAGTGCTACTGCGGCAAGTACAAGCGCGTCCGCTTCAAGGGCATCATCTGCGAGCGCTGCGGCGTCGAGGTCACGCGCGCCAAGGTGCGCCGTGAGCGGATGGGCCACATCGAACTGGCCGCCCCCGTCACCCACATCTGGTACTTCAAGGGCGTTCCGTCGCGGCTGGGCTACCTGCTCGACCTCGCCCCGAAGGACCTCGAGAAGGTCATCTACTTCGCGGCGTACATGATCACGTACGTCGACGAGGAGCGCCGCACCCGCGACCTGCCCTCGCTGGAGGCCCACGTCTCCGTCGAGCGCCAGCAGGTCGAGCAGCGCCGCGACGCCGACCTGGAGGCCCGCGCCAAGAAGCTCGAGACGGACCTCGCCGAGCTGGAGGCCGAGGGCGCCAAGGCCGACGTGCGCCGCAAGGTGCGCGAGGGCGCCGAGCGCGAGATGAAGCAGCTGCGCGACCGTGCGCAGCGCGAGATCGACCGCCTCGACGAGGTGTGGAGCCGGTTCAAGAACCTCAAGGTCCAGGACCTGGAGGGCGACGAGCTGCTCTACCGCGAGCTGCGCGACCGCTTCGGCACCTACTTCGACGGCTCCATGGGCGCCGCTGCCCTGCAGAAGCGCCTGGAGTCCTTCGACCTCGACGAGGAGGCCGAGCGCCTCCGCGAGATCATCCGCACCGGCAAGGGCCAGAAGAAGACCCGCGCGCTCAAGCGCCTCAAGGTCGTCTCCGCGTTCCTGCAGACCAGCAACAGCCCCAAGGGCATGGTGCTCGACTGCGTGCCGGTCATCCCGCCGGACCTGCGTCCGATGGTGCAGCTGGACGGTGGCCGCTTCGCGACCTCCGACCTGAACGACCTGTACCGTCGCGTGATCAACCGCAACAACCGCCTGAAGCGGCTTCTCGACCTCGGCGCGCCCGAGATCATCGTGAACAACGAGAAGCGCATGCTCCAGGAGGCCGTCGACGCGCTCTTCGACAACGGCCGTCGTGGCCGCCCGGTGACGGGCCCCGGCAACCGTCCGCTGAAGTCGCTGTCCGACATGCTCAAGGGCAAGCAGGGCCGCTTCCGCCAGAACCTGCTCGGCAAGCGGGTCGACTACTCGGCGCGTTCCGTCATCGTCGTCGGCCCGCAGCTGAAGCTGCACCAGTGCGGTCTGCCCAAGGCCATGGCGCTGGAGCTCTTCAAGCCGTTCGTGATGAAGCGCCTGGTCGACCTGAACCACGCGCAGAACATCAAGAGCGCCAAGCGCATGGTCGAGCGCGGCCGCACGGTCGTGTACGACGTGCTGGAAGAGGTCATCGCGGAGCACCCGGTTCTGCTGAACCGCGCGCCCACGCTGCACCGCCTCGGCATCCAGGCCTTCGAGCCGCAGCTGGTCGAGGGCAAGGCCATCCAGATCCACCCGCTCGTGTGCACCGCGTTCAACGCGGACTTCGACGGTGACCAGATGGCCGTCCACCTGCCGCTCTCCGCGGAGGCGCAGGCCGAGGCCCGCATCCTGATGCTGTCCTCGAACAACATCCTCAAGCCGGCCGACGGCCGTCCGGTGACGATGCCGACCCAGGACATGGTCCTCGGTCTGTTCTTCCTCACCACCGACGGAGAGGGCCGCGACCTCAAGGGCGAGGGCCGTGCCTTCGGCTCCGCCGCCGAGGCGATCATGGCGTTCGACGCGGGCGACCTGTCGCTCCAGTCGAAGGTCGACATCCGCTTCCCGGTGGGCACCATCCCGCCCCGCGGCTGGGAGCCCCCGGCGCGCGAGGAGGGTGAGCCGGAGTGGCAGCAGGGTGACACCTTCACCCTGCGGACCACGCTGGGCCGCGCGCTCTTCAACGAGCTGCTGCCCGAGGACTACCCGTTCGTCGACTACGAGGTCGGCAAGAAGCAGCTCTCCGAGATCGTCAACGACCTCGCCGAGCGCTACCCGAAGGTCATCGTGGCGGCGACGCTCGACAACCTGAAGGCGTCCGGCTTCTTCTGGGCCACCCGCTCCGGCGTCACCGTGGCCATCTCCGACGTCGTCGTTCCCGAGGCGAAGAAGGAGATCGTCAAGGGCTACGAGGCGCAGGACGAGAAGGTCCAGAAGCAGTACGAGCGGGGTCTGATCACCAAGGACGAGCGCACGCAGGAGCTCATCGCGATCTGGACCAAGGCGACCAACGAGGTCGCCGAGGCGATGAACGACAACTTCCCGAAGACCAACCCGATCTTCATGATGGTGAACTCGGGCGCACGAGGCAACATGATGCAGATGCGTCAGATCGCCGGTATGCGTGGTCTGGTGTCGAACGCGAAGAACGAGACGATCCCGCGTCCGATCAAGGCGTCGTTCCGTGAGGGCCTGTCCGTGCTGGAGTACTTCATCTCCACGCACGGTGCCCGTAAGGGTCTGGCGGACACCGCCCTGCGTACCGCCGACTCCGGCTACCTCACGCGTCGTCTGGTCGACGTCTCCCAGGACGTCATCATCCGCGAGGAGGACTGCGGCACCGAGCGCGGTCTCAAGCTGCCGATCGCCACGCGCGACGCCGACGGCACGCTGCGCAAGGCCGAGGACGTCGAGACCAGCGTGTACGCCCGCATGCTCGCCGAGGACGTCGTCATCGACGGCAAGGTGATCGCGCCGGCCAACGTCGACCTCGGTGACGTCCTGATCGACGCCCTGGTCGCCAACGGCGTCGAGGAGGTCAAGACCCGATCGATCCTGACCTGTGAGTCCCAGGTCGGCACCTGCGCCATGTGCTACGGCCGCTCGCTGGCCACCGGCAAGCTGGTCGACATCGGTGAGGCGGTCGGCATCATCGCCGCCCAGTCCATCGGTGAGCCCGGTACCCAGCTGACGATGCGCACCTTCCACACCGGTGGTGTGGCCGGTGACGACATCACCCAGGGTCTGCCGCGTGTCGTCGAGCTGTTCGAGGCCCGTACCCCGAAGGGTGTCGCCCCGATCTCCGAGGCCTCCGGCCGCGTCCGGATCGAGGAGACCGAGAAGACCAAGAAGCTCGTCGTCACCCCGGACGACGGCAGCGACGAGACGGCGTTCCCGATCTCGAAGCGTGCCCGTCTGCTGGTGGGCGAGGGCGACCACGTCGAGGTGGGCCAGAAGCTCACCGTGGGTGCCACCAACCCGCACGACGTGCTGCGCATCCTGGGTCAGCGTGCCGTCCAGGTCCACCTGGTCGGTGAGGTCCAGAAGGTCTACAACTCGCAGGGCGTGTCGATCCACGACAAGCACATCGAGATCATCATCCGGCAGATGCTGCGCCGTGTGACGATCATCGAGTCCGGCGACGCCGAGCTGCTGCCCGGCGAGCTGGTCGAGCGGTCGAAGTTCGAGACCGAGAACCGTCGTGTGGTCCAGGAGGGCGGTCACCCGGCCTCCGGTCGTCCGCAGCTGATGGGTATCACCAAGGCCTCGCTGGCGACGGAATCCTGGCTGTCGGCCGCCTCCTTCCAGGAGACGACCCGAGTCCTGACGGACGCGGCGATCAACGCCAAGTCCGACAGCCTCATCGGCCTCAAGGAGAACGTCATCATCGGTAAGCTCATCCCGGCCGGTACGGGTCTGTCCCGCTACCGCAACATCCGGGTCGAGCCGACCGAGGAGGCCAAGGCCGCGATGTACTCGGCCGTCGGCTACGACGACATCGACTACTCGCCGTTCGGCACCGGCTCCGGCCAGGCCGTTCCGCTGGAGGACTACGACTACGGTCCGTACAACCAGTAAGCGGGTGGTTTGATACGACCGAAGGGCGGTCACCCCGAGTGGGTGGCCGCCCTTCGGCGTTCTCGCGGGCGGCGGCTACGGCACGCCGAGCTGGAAGATGACGTAGTGCGCGTACCAGCCGGAGGCGAGCGCGGCGGTGGTGAAGAAGACCGCCAGGGCCGGCCGCTTCAGACGGGCGAGGGCCGCGGCCGGGGCGAGGAGCAGGGGGAAGGCCGGCAGCAGGTAGCGCATGGTGTTGCCGAACATCTGCTGGGTGCCGAGGACCGTGACGATCGTGGCCAGGGTGTAGGCGACGAGGACCAGCGGGGGCCTCTTGCGCAGCATCAGCGCGATCAGGAAGGGCAGCGCCAGGACCAGCTGGAGGGAGAGCAGGTCCGGCGTGGAGAAGGCGAAGACGTAGTCGCCCTTGCCCACCGCGAGGTTGCGCAGCACGTCCAGGGTGTAGGCGCCGTAGTCGAAGAAGTGCGCCCAGCCCTCGCGCTGGAGCGTGAAGTACGCCGTGGCCTCGCCCGTGCTGTGTCCGACCCAGGCGATGTAGCCGAGCAGGCCCAGGGGCGCCACGGCCATGGCGTAGACCGGGCCCCGTACGCCGTGCTCCCGCCGGCCGGCCGGGCGGGCCAGGGTCACCAGGGCGGCGAGGCCCACGGCACCTATGAGGACGGCGGACGTGGGGCGGTTCAGGCCCGCGGTGAAGGCCAGCAGGCCGGCCGTCACCCAGCGCCCGGTCATCACGGCGTAGCAGGCCCAGGCGGCGAGGGCGACGAACAGGGACTCGGAGTACACCGCCCACTCGACGCCCGCGCCGGGCGCGACGGCCCACAGCCCGGCCGCCACGGTTCCCGCGCGGGCGCCGGCGACGAGGCGGACCACGGCGAAGACGCCCGCCGCCGCGAGGAACGAGCAGACGACGGAGACGAGCATGCCGGAGCCGTACAGGCCGAGGCCGGTGACCTCCGAGACCGTGCGGATCAGCGCCGGGTAGAGCGGGAAGAAGGCGACCGAGTTCTGCTGGACGGTGAACAGGCCGTCGCCGCCGAGCCGTACCAGGGAGGGGCTGTAGCCGTGCTCGGCGACCTGGAGGTACCACCAGCCGTCCCAGGTGGCCAGGACGTCCCACCAGTGGGCGCCGCCGCCGAAGCGCGGGTTCTTCCCCTCGTAGTCCCCGGCGTACTCCAGCAGGGAGGCGAAGACCGCGAGGCCGACGAGCTTGGTGACGCCGTACAGGACGAGCGCGGGCAGGTAGGGGCGGGCGCCGTCCGGGAGGGTGGGACGCCGGGTCCTCCGGGAGCGTTCCGGGCGGTCGTCGGACGGGCTGTCCGGTGTGCCGGCCGACCCGTCGGTCACCGTGTCGTCGGCAGCCGTGTCCATGGCCGTCATCCCCTCTGGTCCGTCCTCGGGCGGCAATCGCTGCCATAAGATCGCACAAGAGTCGCACATCTGTGCTCAAGATCAGGGGGAGGGGAGGCGCGGTGCCCGAGGAACGGGACGCGGAACAGCACGAGCCGGTCGTGCTGTCGGTCGTCATACCGATGTACAACGAGGAAGAGGTCCTGCCCGCGCTGGTCAGCAGAGTGCGGCCGGTCCTGGCGGAGCTGGGTGTCGCCCACGAGGTCGTGGCGGTCGACGACGGCAGCGGCGACCGTACGGCGGAGCTGCTCGCCGCCTTCCGGCTGGGCTGGCCGGAGCTGCGGGTGGTCGCGCTGCGGCGCAACTCGGGGCACCAGGCGGCCCTGACCGCCGGCCTGGACCGGGCGGTGGGTGCCTACGTCGTGAGCCTCGACGCCGACCTCCAGGACCCGCCGGAGAAGATCCCCGACATGCTGGCGCTGGCCCGTGCCGAGGGCCTCGACATCGTCTACGGCGTCCGCGAGGACCGCAGCAGCGACTCCGGGTTCAAGCGGTGGACGGCGGGCTGCTACTACCGGCTCATGCGGCGCCTGGCGGGCCCCTCGGTCCCGGCCCAGGCGGGGGACTTCCGGCTGCTCAGCCGGGCCGCCGTGGACGCCCTGAAGGCCCTGCCGGACCAGCAGCGGGTCTACCGGCTGCTGGTGCCCTGGCTGGGCTTCCCGAGCGGGCGGGTGACGTACGAGCGTGCTCCGCGTGCCGCGGGGCGCACCAAGTACCCGCTGGGCCGGATGATCCGGCTCGGGGTCGACAGCGTCACGGGCTTCTCCGCGGCCCCGTTGCGGCTGGCCACCTGGCTGGGCGCCGGCGCCTTCGTGGTCTGCCTGGGGCTGCTGGTCTACACGCTGACCGCCTTCGCCCTGGGCCGCACGGTGCCGGGCTGGACCTCGCTCTTCACCGGCATCGTCTTCATCGGCGCCGTGCAGCTGATCTGCGTCGGCCTGCTCGGCGAGTACGTGGGGCGCATCTACACGGCGGTGCAGAACCGGCCGACGTACTTCGTCCGGCACGACACGGCGGCACCGGCGGCACCGGGCACGACGGTCCCGTCGACCGCGGCGGCCCCGGCGGACCCGGCGGCCCCGGCGGCGCCCGATGCCGGGCCGCGGGACGAGGTACGGCGTCGGGGCGCGGTCGAGGAGAACGAGGTGCGGGTGCCCGCCCCCAGAAGGTGAACGCGCCCGGCACCGAACACGCCGAACCGGGACGAACCGGTCGCCGCCGTCGGTCCAGCGCATTTGTTTTGACCGCAGCGAATGCGATAGGTACGCTCAGACCTTGTGCCTGGGGTGTGCCCTGGCCCTCGTGCGTGCCTTCAACCGCAGTGGGGGTCGTGACCGGCCACCGTGATCCGCGCTTCTTTCCGCCTGGCGGCAAGGGTCCGCGGGTTCGACACACCCGACCGCGTGGGTCGGCAAAGTCCCAGGTTAGCTTCACCATTCGGCACACAGAAACCGGAGAAGTAGTGCCTACGATCCAGCAGCTGGTCCGGAAGGGCCGGCAGGACAAGGTCGAGAAGAACAAGACGCCCGCACTCGAGGGTTCGCCCCAGCGTCGCGGCGTCTGCACGCGTGTGTTCACGACCACCCCGAAGAAGCCGAACTCGGCCCTGCGTAAGGTCGCGCGTGTGCGTCTGACCAGCGGGATCGAGGTCACTGCTTACATTCCGGGTGAGGGGCACAACCTGCAGGAGCACTCCATCGTGCTCGTGCGCGGCGGCCGTGTGAAGGACCTGCCCGGTGTTCGTTACAAGATCATCCGCGGTTCGCTTGACACCCAGGGTGTCAAGAACCGCAAGCAGGCCCGCAGCCGCTACGGCGCCAAGAAGGAGAAGTAAGAATGCCTCGTAAGGGCCCCGCCCCGAAGCGCCCGGTCATCATCGACCCGGTCTACGGTTCTCCTCTGGTGACCTCCCTGATCAACAAGGTGCTGCTGAACGGCAAGCGCTCCACCGCCGAGCGCATCGTCTACGGCGCCATGGAGGGCCTGCGCGAGAAGACCGGCAACGACCCGGTCATCACGCTGAAGCGCGCTCTCGAGAACATTAAGCCGACCCTCGAGGTCAAGTCCCGCCGTGTCGGTGGTGCGACGTACCAGGTGCCGATCGAGGTCAAGCCCGGTCGCGCCAACACCCTCGCGCTGCGCTGGCTCGTCGGTTACTCCCGCGCCCGTCGCGAGAAGACCATGACCGAGCGTCTGCTCAACGAGCTCCTCGACGCCTCCAACGGCCTCGGTGCCGCTGTGAAGAAGCGCGAGGACACGCACAAGATGGCCGAGTCCAACAAGGCCTTCGCGCACTACCGCTGGTAGTCGCTACCCACATCGAGACCGAGAGAAGACTGAAGCCTTATGGCTACCACTTCACTTGACCTGGCCAAGGTCCGCAACATCGGGATCATGGCCCACATCGACGCGGGCAAGACGACCACCACCGAGCGGATCCTGTTCTACACCGGTGTGTCGTACAAGATCGGTGAGGTCCACGACGGCGCCGCCACGATGGACTGGATGGAGCAGGAGCAGGAGCGTGGCATCACGATCACGTCTGCTGCGACCACCTGTCACTGGCCGCTCGAGGACAACGACTACACGATCAACATCATCGACACCCCGGGGCACGTCGACTTCACCGTCGAGGTGGAGCGTTCCCTGCGTGTGCTCGACGGTGCCGTGACCGTGTTCGACGGTGTCGCCGGTGTCGAGCCGCAGTCCGAGACGGTGTGGCGTCAGGCCGACCGTTACGGCGTGCCGCGCATCTGCTTCGTGAACAAGCTGGACCGCACCGGCGCCGAGTTCCACCGCTGCGTGGAGATGATCTCGGACCGCCTGGGCGCCCAGCCGCTCGTCATGCAGCTCCCGATCGGTGCCGAGGCCGACTTCAAGGGCGTCGTGGACCTGGTCCGCATGAAGGCGCTCGTGTGGTCCGCCGAGGCCGCCAAGGGCGAGATGTACGACACCGTCGACATCCCGGCCACGCACACCGAGGCCGCCGAGGAGTGGCGCGGCAAGCTGGTCGAGGCCGTCGCGGAGAACGACGAAGAGATCATGGAGCTGTTCCTGGAGGGCCAGGAGCCCACCGAGGAGCAGCTGTACGCCGCGATCCGTCGCATCACCATCGCGTCCGGCAAGTCCAGCGACACCACGGTCACCCCGGTGTTCTGCGGTACCGCGTTCAAGAACAAGGGCGTCCAGCCCCTGCTCGACGCGGTCGTGCGCTACCTGCCGACCCCGCTCGACGTCGAGGCCATCGAGGGCCACGACGTGAAGGACCCCGAGCTGGTCGTCAAGCGCAAGCCGTCCGAGGACGAGCCGCTGGCCGCGCTCGCGTTCAAGATCATGAGCGACCCGCACCTCGGCAAGCTCACCTTCGTCCGGGTCTACTCGGGCCGCCTGGAGTCCGGCACCGCGGTGCTGAACTCCGTCAAGGGCAAGAAGGAGCGCATCGGCAAGATCTACCGCATGCACGCCAACAAGCGTGAGGAGATCGATTCGGTGGGCGCCGGCGACATCGTCGCCGTCATGGGCCTGAAGCAGACCACCACCGGTGAGACGCTGTCCGACGACAAGAACCCGGTGATCCTGGAGTCCATGGACTTCCCGGCGCCGGTCATCGAGGTCGCCATCGAGCCCAAGTCGAAGGGCGACCAGGAGAAGCTCGGCGTCGCGATCCAGCGGCTCGCCGAGGAGGACCCGTCCTTCCAGGTCCACTCCGACGAGGAGACCGGCCAGACGATCATCGGCGGTATGGGCGAGCTGCACCTCGAGGTGCTGGTCGACCGCATGCGCCGTGAGTTCCGCGTCGAGGCCAACGTCGGCAAGCCGCAGGTCGCGTACCGTGAGACGATTCGCAAGGCCGTCGAGCGCGTGGACTACACCCACAAGAAGCAGACCGGTGGTACCGGTCAGTTCGCCAAGGTGCAGATCGCGATCGAGCCGATCGAGGGCGGCGACAGCTCGTACGAGTTCGTCAACAAGGTGACCGGTGGTCGTATCCCGAAGGAGTACATCCCTTCGGTCGACGCCGGTGCGCAGGAGGCCATGCAGTTCGGCATCCTCGCCGGGTACGAGATGACCGGTGTCCGCGTGACGCTGCTCGACGGTGCCTACCACGAGGTCGACTCCTCCGAGCTGGCGTTCAAGATCGCCGGTTCGCAGGCCTTCAAGGAGGCCGCGCGGAAGGCTTCGCCGGTGCTGATGGAGCCGATGATGTCCGTGGAGGTCACCACCCCCGAGGACTACATGGGCGAGGTCATCGGCGACATCAACTCCCGTCGTGGCCAGATCCAGGCCATGGAGGAGCGGATGGGTGCCCGCGTCGTGAAGGGCCTTGTGCCGCTGTCGGAGATGTTCGGCTACGTCGGAGACCTCCGCAGCAAGACGTCGGGTCGCGCAAGCTACTCGATGCAGTTCGACTCCTACGCCGAGGTTCCCCGGAACGTCGCCGAGGAGATCATCGCGAAGGCCAAGGGCGAGTAACGGACTCCGTTTAACGGACCCCCTTCTCACGCTTTAGGCTTGACCCCGGAGCCTGCATGGGGCATTCCGCCGTCACCCCGGTGGAATGCCCCCGGCACCCGGGCTTTCCAGCAAAGATCACCTGGCGCCGATGAGTAAGGCGTACAGAACCACTCCACAGGAGGACCCCAGTGGCGAAGGCGAAGTTCGAGCGGACTAAGCCGCACGTCAACATCGGCACCATCGGTCACATCGACCACGGTAAGACGACCCTCACGGCCGCCATTACCAAGGTGCTGCATGACGCGTACCCGGACCTGAACGAGGCCTCGGCCTTCGACCAGATCGACAAGGCTCCTGAGGAGCGCCAGCGCGGTATCACCATCTCCATCGCGCACGTCGAGTACCAGACGGAGACCCGTCACTACGCCCACGTCGACTGCCCCGGTCACGCGGACTACATCAAGAACATGATCACGGGTGCGGCGCAGATGGACGGCGCCATCCTCGTGGTCGCCGCCACCGACGGCCCGATGCCGCAGACCAAGGAGCACGTGCTCCTGGCCCGCCAGGTCGGCGTTCCGTACATCGTCGTCGCGCTGAACAAGGCCGACATGGTGGACGACGAGGAGATCCTGGAGCTCGTCGAGCTCGAGGTGCGCGAGCTGCTCTCCGAGTACGAGTTCCCGGGCGACGACCTTCCCGTCGTCAAGGTCTCCGCTCTGAAGGCCCTTGAGGGCGACAAGGAGTGGGGCAACTCGGTCCTGGAGCTCATGAAGGCCGTGGACGAGGCCATCCCGGAGCCCGAGCGCGACGTCGACAAGCCGTTCCTGATGCCGATCGAGGACGTCTTCACCATCACCGGTCGCGGTACGGTCGTCACCGGCCGCATCGAGCGTGGTGTCCTCAAGGTCAACGAGACCGTCGACATCATCGGCATCAAGACCGAGAAGACCACCACCACGGTCACCGGCATCGAGATGTTCCGCAAGCTCCTCGACGAGGGCCAGGCCGGTGAGAACGTCGGTCTGCTCCTCCGTGGCATCAAGCGCGAGGACGTGGAGCGCGGCCAGGTCATCATCAAGCCCGGTTCGGTCACGCCGCACACCGAGTTCGAGGCCCAGGCCTACATCCTGTCGAAGGACGAGGGTGGCCGTCACACCCCCTTCTTCAACAACTACCGTCCGCAGTTCTACTTCCGTACGACGGACGTGACCGGCGTCGTGACCCTCCCCGAGGGCACCGAGATGGTCATGCCGGGTGACAACACCGAGATGAAGGTGGAGCTCATCCAGCCCGTCGCCATGGAAGAGGGCCTGAAGTTCGCCATCCGCGAGGGTGGCCGGACCGTGGGCGCCGGCCAGGTCACCAAGATCAACAAGTAAGTCCGCTTGCTTGTCGGTCCGATGACCTGACACGGGCTGATGCCTGAGGAGGGGCCCGTACGACTTCGGTCGTACGGGCCCCTTCGCGTTGCACGGGCACGGCGTGCCGGGCGGGGGTTCCGGGCGGGGCGGCCCGGGTGCCGCCCTGGTACGTCCGCGGCCCGGTGCCGTTCCCGTGCGTCCGTGGCCGGTGTCACTCCCGTACGCCCGCGGTCTCCACCGCCCGGCGTCGCAGGGCCAGGGCGGCGGGGGCGACCGAGGCGGCCACGGCGAGCACCGCGCAGGCGCCCGCGGCCGTGCCGATCGCCGCCCAGGGCAGTCCGAGCGACGGGCGGACCGAGAGCAGGCCCAGCGCCGACCACATCCCGGCGAGGTTGAGCGCGGCGACGACCAGCCCCAGCAGCGCGCCGACCACCACCACCATGAGCGACTCGGCGCCCACCAGTCGCAGTACCTGGCCGTTGGTGGCCCCGGACAGACGCAGTACGGCCAGGTCGCGCACCCGGTCGGCGGTGGCCATCACCATCGTGTTGACCAGGGAGATGCCGGTGTAGAGCAGGGCGATCCCGAGGACCAGGAGGACGCCCAGCCGGGTTGGACGGTCGGTTTCCGGATACGTGGCGGCGACCCATTCGTCCCGGGTGAGCACCTGCCCGCCCGCCGCCCGCACCGCCTCGCGCAGTCCGGCGGCCACGGCCTCGCCGTCGGCGCCGTCCGCGAGCGTGACGTCCGCCCGGTCGACCGGGGCGCCGGCCGCGTTGGCCGCGGTGACGTAGACGCCGTTGCCGCCGGTGCCGGTGCGCATCACCGCGGCGATGCGCAGCGTCCTCTCCGTGCCGTCCCCGAGCCACACCCGCACGTCCTGGCCGACGGAGTGCCGTTCCCACTCCTCGTTGACGATGATCGAGTGGTCGTCGAGGTCGGTCGCCCTCCCCGCGGCGAGTGGCAGCCGGGAGGTGGCGGCGAGACCCCGGGGGCTGCCGACGGCCCGCGCCTCGGAGCCGATGAGGGCCACCCCCTCCTCCAGGACGTACACCGCGCTCGACGCGCTCGGCGAGACCACCGTTCCCGGCACGGCGCGCAGCCGCTCCACGGTCCGCGCGTCGAAGCCCGCGCCGCCGTCCGGTGCGGTGACCACGAAGGCCGCGGTGGTCCGTTCGCGCGTCTCGGTGGCCTCGGCCTCGTGGAGCACGGCGGTGGCGCCGAGCAGCGAGCCCGCGAGAGCGACCGTGACCAGGACGGGTGCCGCGACGGCGGCGGTACGGCGTACACCGGAGGCCGCGTTCCCGCGCACCAGCATGCCCGTGGCGCCCGGCAGCCAGGACGCCGGCCGGGTCAGCGGACGCACCATGACGGGTGCGAGCAGCGCGGCCGCGGTGATCAGCAGCATGGGCCGGCTGATGTACGTCTTG
This sequence comes from Streptomyces sp. JK94, assembly GCF_053613315.1. Classification (NCBI taxonomy): domain Bacteria; kingdom Bacillati; phylum Actinomycetota; class Actinomycetes; order Kitasatosporales; family Streptomycetaceae; genus Streptomyces; species Streptomyces sp. JK94. Next base: position 182,421 of record NZ_JBSICH010000015.1, read on the forward strand.
CGGTGCAGCAGGTCACCGGGGTCACCGGCCAGGGCGGTACCGAGGGTCACCACGGCGGTCAGCAGCAGCCCGAGACCGGCCAGCCACCGCCCCGGAGTCATCACCCCGGTCTCCACGGACGCCTCGCGCAGCGCCTGGGCCGGGCCGGTCCGGCCGGCCCGCCAGGACGCCGCGACCACGCCGCACAGGGCGACGAGGAGCCCGGCCCAGAAGGCCAGGTGGTACGGCCAGGTGTGGTCGCCGATGGTGAACCGGTCCGGTGCCGGCCCGCTGTCGGCCACCCACGCCGCCAGCCATGGCGCACCGTACGAGCCGAGTACGCAGCCCGCGGCCGAGGCCGCCACGCCGACCAGGAGGGCTTCGGCGAGCACCATGCGGCGGAGCTGTCCCGGCGTGGCCCCGGCCGTGCGCAGCAGCCCGAACTCCCGCCGCCGCTGCGCGACCGTGAAGGCGAAGGTGGACGCCACGACGAACACCGAGACGAACCCGGTGACCCCACCGGCCGTGCCGAACAGGGCGTTCATCGCGGTCAACGCCTCGCTGTCCCGGTCGGAGGCGGCGTCGGCGTACCGCCGTTCGTCCCCGGTGAGCACCCGGACACCCGCGCTGCCGCGCACCGCCTCCCGTACGGCGTCCACGTCCGCGGCGACCACCACCAGCTGCACACTGGGCGGGGAGAGCCGGGCGGCGCGGGCGTCGGTGTAGAAGACGGCGTCCTCGAACCCGCGGTCGGGCACGGTGCCCACGACCCGCACGGTGCCGCGGTCCGTCCGCACCCGTTCGCCCGGCGCGGCCCAGCCGCCGGTGACGACGACCTCGTCGGCCGTGCGCGGTGCGCGGCCCGCGTCGAGGGCGTACGGGGCGAAGGCGGCGGTCGACCACGGGTGGCCCACCAGGTCGGAGGGCACACCGGAAACACCGGAAACACCGGAGGCACCGGACTCCTCCGCGTCCACCGTGCCGCCCAGGACCCGTACGGGGAAGGACCGGTCCTCGACGACCGTGCCGAGACGTGCCAGCTTCGTGACGGTCGGGCCGGGCACGGCACGCGGTCGCGCGAGCTTCCGCGTACGGTCGCCGACCGGAGTCGGTACGCGCAGGGTGTCCTGCCCCCGGACCACGGCCGGCGCGGCGGCGAACCGTTCCGGCGCCCGCTGCGGGGCGTCCGGCGAGGAGGCCAGGGCCAGTCCCATGACGGTGAGCAGGGCGACGCCCAGCGACAGAGCGACGAAGCTGCCGGCGAAGGTGACCCAGCGGCTGCGCAGGGTGTGCAGGGCGGTGTTCAGCACGGGGTGGTCTCCAGCCGGGTCAGGTGCGCGGCGATCCGGTCGGCGCCGGCGCCGGACAGTGCGCCGTCGACCCGGCCGTCGACGAGGAAGGCCACGTGGTCGGCGTAGGAAGCGGCCACCGGGTCGTGGGTGACCATGACGACCGTCTGGCCCTCGCGGTCGACCATGCCCCGCAGGAGCGTCAGCACCTCGCGGCCGGTCTGCGAGTCCAGCGCGCCGGTCGGCTCGTCGCCGAACAGCACCTCGGGGCGGGTGATCAGCGCGCGGGCCAGGGCGACGCGCTGCTGCTGGCCGCCGGACAGCTCCGTGGGCCGGTGCCGGGCCCGGTCGCCGAGGCCGACCTGGGCGAGCGCCTCGCGCACCCGCGCCCGGGAGGGGCGGCGGCCGGCCAGGCGCAGGGGGAGCGCCACGTTCTGCTCGGCGGTCAGCGACGGCAGCAGGTTGAACGACTGGAACACGAACCCGATGCGCTCGCGGCGCAGCAGCGTCAGCCGTCGCTCGCTCAGTCCGGTCAGCTCGGTGCCGCCGACGACCACCGACCCCGACGTGGGCCGGTCCAGGCCGGCGGCGCACTGGAGGAGGGTCGACTTGCCGGAGCCGGAGGGGCCCATCACGGCGGTGAAGGTGCCCTTGGGGAAGGCGAGGGAGACCTCGGCGAGGGCCGTGACGGCGCGGTCGCCCGTCCCGTACTGCCTGCCGACGGAGTCCAGCCGGACCGCGTGGTCGCCCGTCCCGTACCGCCTGCCGACGGAGTCCAGCCGGACCGCGTGGTCGCCCGCCGGTCCGGTCGCCCGACGCTTCGCCCGGCCGGGCGCCCTGGAATTCATGTGGCCGTTCATCCGTCTCCGTTCACAGACTGGTGCGTCGACGACCCCCATGAAACGGGCTGTGATCACCCCGGCGCAGTGCGGCAGGAGCTAGAACCGGGGTGGGGCGGGCCATACCCCCGGCAGACCCCCTGGGCGGATGGTCCGGCCCCGCGCGGGAGCCCTACGGTGACCCGCATGCACCCTCGCACCGTGTGGCAGGCCATGTCCGGCCGCGGCTTCCTGCTGTCGGCGTGGCCGTGGCGTGCGGTCGCCTACCTGGTGACCGGGGCGGTGGCCGGTGCCGTGACCCTGGTGGGGGTGGTGGCCGCGGTGGCCGCCGGCGGCCTCCTCGCCGTGGTCGTGGTGGGACTGCCGTTGCTGGTCCTCACCGCACTCGCGGGTCTGCCCGTCGCCCAGCTGGAACGGTTCCGGCTCCGCCTGGTCGACCGCGATCCCGCTCCCGGCCGGCACCGGCAGCCCGCCGCCGCGGGCCTGTGGTCCTGGCTGACCACGCGGTTGCGGGAGCGGGCGACCTGGCGGGAACTCGGTCACGCCCTGCTGTTCGCCTTCCTGCTCTGGCCGTTGGACGCCGTCGTCGTCCTCGCCGCACTGGCCCTGCCGCTCGCCACAGCCGCCACCCCGCTGCTGATGGCCACCGTCGGCGACGGCGAGGAGGCGAAGGTGCTCAAGCTGTGGACGGTCACCACCTGGCCGACCGCCTTCGCCGTGGCGGTGCTCGGGCTGCTGCTCCTCGCCCCGGGGGCCTACGCGCTGTGTCTGGCGGCGGGTGCGCGGGCCGAACTCACCCGCGTGCTCGTAGCGGCCCCGCGCGGCGGTGACCTGAGCGACCGGGTCGTCGAACTCACCCGCTCGCGCGTGCGGTTGGTGGACGCCTTCGAAGCCGAGCGGCGCCGTATCGAACGCGACCTGCACGACGGTGCCCAGCAACGCCTGGTCGCCCTGACGATGGCCCTGGGCCTGGCCCGCCTCGACGCGCCGCCCGGCCCGCTCGCCGAGCAGCTGGCCAAGGCACACGGGGAGGCGGGGAGGGCGCTGGAGGAACTGCGCGAACTGATCCGGGGCATCCACCCCAAGGTGCTCGCCGACTACGGGCTGGCGGCGGCCGTGGAGGACGCCGCCGACCGGTCCGCCGTCCCCGTGGACGTCCGTCTGGAGTTGCCCGGGCGGCTGCCCCTGGCGGTGGAGGCCGCCGCCTACTTCGTGGTCCGCGAGGCCCTCGCCAACGTCGCCAGGCACAGCGGCGCCGACCGCGCGGAGGTGACCGGCGGGCACCGCGACGGACGGCTGCGCCTGGAGGTCCGCGACGACGGCCGGGGCGGTGCGGAGGCCGGGGCGGGCAGCGGCCTGACCGGGCTCGCCGACCGGGTGTCCGTACTGGATGGCAGACTCTCCCTGTCCAGTCCGCAGGGCGGACCGACCCTGTTGCGCGTGGAGATTCCTTGCGAGTGGACCGAACGCTTCGCGTAGTACTGGCCGAGGACAGCGTGCTGCTGCGGGACGGGCTGACCGGGCTGCTCGGCCGCTGCGGTCACGAGGTCGTGGCGGCCGTCGGCGACGCGGAGGCGCTCGTCGCGTCCGTGGGGGAACACGGCCCGGACATCGTCGTCACCGACGTGCGCATGCCGCCCGGCTTCCAGGACGAGGGGCTGCACGCGGCGGTGCGGCTGCGGGCAAGGCGTCCCGCCCTGCCCGTCCTCGTCCTCAGCCAGTACGTGCAGCGGGCCTACGCCGCCGAGCTGCTGGACTCCGGCGACGGCACGGGCGTCGGCTACCTGCTGAAGGACCGGGTCGGCCAGGTCGAGGAGTTCGTCGACGCGCTGGCTGAGGTCGCGGCCGGCGGCACGGTCGTCGACCCCGAGGTGGTACGCCAGTTGCTGCGCCGCCGCCGGGACCCGCTGGAGCGGCTCAGCCCGCGCGAGCGGGAGGTGCTGGCCCTGATCGCGGAAGGCAGGTCCAACGGGGCCATCGCCCGCGAACTGGTCGTCTCCGAGGCGGCCGTGGGCAAGCACGTCGGCAGCATCCTCGCCAAGCTCGACCTGCCCCCGGCGGACGGGACGCACCGCAGGGTGCTGGCGGTGCTGGCGTATCTGCGGGCCTGACCCGACGCGTTCCGGCCGCCTGCCGGGCCGCCCGGGCGATGTGCGGAACACGCGGTGCCGGACACGGGCCCGGTGACCGCCGCCCGTCCTTCACGGAGCCCGGCCCGGAGGGCTGCGGGCGGTCACCCGCACCCGACCGGCGTGTCCGGCACGACGCGCGGACCCGGGCCCGGGTGCTCTTCCTGGGCGCACCCGGGCCCGTTCCCGTCGTCCCCCGTGGGCCGCTGCCCGACGGGGCTCGGTCAGTCGCTCACGCCCGCTGCCACAGCGCCGGGGCGTTCGACGGGGCCCAGCCCGGCTGGGCCTGGTGGCCCTGTAGGCAGCGGTAGGTGGTGCCGGCGTACGTCACCGTGTCGCCCGGCCGGTAGACGGTGCCGGCCGCCCAGGTGCCGCCTCCGGGCAGCGGGTCCTCCGGGCCGCCGCCGGTCGTCTTCAGGGTGAGGCCGTAGGCCTGGAGCAGTGGGTTGATCGGCTGGAAGTACGTCGTACCGCCGCTGCGGCAGTTGCCCGAGCCGCCCGAGGTGACGCCCTGCGCCTGGTTCCCGGAGATGAACGGGCCGCCCGAGTCGCCGGGCTCGGCGCACACCGTGGTGCGGGTGAGGCCGGTGATGGTGCCCTCGGGGTAGGTGACGCTGGTGTTGTGCTGCTGGATGGTGCCGCAGTGCCAGCCGGTGGTGGAGCCGGAGCGGCACACGGACGCGCCGACGGGGGCCGGGGTGGAGCCGGCGACCGGGACGTCGCGACCGCCGGCGCCCTTGACGTAGGGGGTGGCCGTCCAGTCGGAGTTGGTGACCACCCAGCCCATGTCGCGGCCCGGGAAGGTCGAGCCCTGGAAGGTGCCCTGGGCCACCCGGTTGGCGCCGGTCGTGCTCGCCCCGACCCGTCCGCAGTGGCCGGCGGTGACGAAGCCCTGCTGGGCGCCCTTGGTGACCGGGAAGCCGATCGAGCAGCGGCCGCTGCTGTTGATGTAGTACGCCTCGCCACCCCGCAGGTCGTACAGCGGGCGGGGCTTCTCGGCCGACTTCTCGACGCGGGCGAGTCCGGCACCGACGCCGGCCGCGGCGAGGAGGGCGCGGGCCGCGGACGGGCGGGGCGCCTGCACGGTGACCGTGTTCGTCCGTACGTCGACGTACCGGACGGGTGCGTCGGTGGCGTCCCGTACGGCGGCGGCCCGGTCGATGCGGGCCTTGGCCGCGTCAAGATCGGCGAGCGAGTGCCGTACGACGGTGGCGACGGCGCCCTCGGCCTCGATCGCCGCGACGTGGTCCGCGTCCGTCGTCGCCACGGTCAGCGTGCCGGACTCGGCTCCCCGCACCCACGCGCCCGCGAAGTCGCCGCCGAGCGCGGCACGGAGCCGGCCCGCCGCGGCGCCCGCCTCGGCCTCGTTGTCGAGACGGCGTTCCGCCTGCTGCCGGTCGAGGCCGAGGTCGCGCTCCACGGCCCGGAGCAGAGCGGGGGGCGCGGCGTCGGTACGCAGGGCCCCGGCCGCGGTGGGTGCCGTGCCGGCGGGTGCCGTCCCGGCGCTCGCGGAGCCGCTGAGCCCGGCCACGAGCAGGGCGGCCGTCGCGGCGGCGGCGGCACCTACGGCTCTGGTGGGTCGGTGACGGTGGGGCATGGGGGGATCTCCTCGGTCTCGGTGGGGAAGTGCCGAAAACGTAGGGACGGGTGAGGGGCGTGCATAAGCCGTCGTCCGGCCCTCTCCCCGGCGTTATGGAAGGCGCGTGGGGGAGGCGGGGGTGCGGGTGGCGGATAGCGGGGGCGGGTGCGGGTGGGGGTGGGGGTGCGCGGGTGCGGGCGCGGGTGGGGGCATCAGGGCGGGTCAGGCACCCGGTGTACGGCCATCCACTCGGCGTAGCTGTCGCTGCTCGCCGCCACGCCCGCGTGCGCCATGCGGGCCTGCGCGAGCACGGTCGCGGCGGTGTCCTGCCGCTGCGTCGCCGCGTGCCAGCCGAGCAGGTGCCGCCAGGCCAGCGGCGTGCCGGTGAGCGGCCGGGTGCGGATGCCGGGTGTGGTCGGGAACGTCGCCCGGCACAGCCCCACCGCCCGCCCCACCTGCACCAGATGCACCAGGGACGCGGTGTCCGTCTCGTACATGCGGCGCGGGGTGAACCCGGCGCGGGCGCACGCCACGGAGAAGCAGTCGCCGAAGCAGCCGTCGCCGGGCACGCAGGCCCACTCCTCCTCCGCCAGCTCGGTCAGGTTCACCTCCGCGTGGCGGGCGAGCGGGTGGCCGTCGGGCACCATCACGAACACCGGGTCGACGGCGACCTCCCGCCAGACCAGTCCCTCGGCGCCGGGCGGCGCGGCGGACCCGCAGGTCCCGGCGAGGGCGAAGTCCAGCCGCCCCTCGGCGAGCTGCTCGGCCAGCTCCCGCTCGGACCAGGAGGTACAGGTCGTCATCCGCGCTTCGGGGGCCACGCCGGCCAGTCGGTCGACCAGCGCGCCGAGCAGGGGCCCGTGGGTGCCGCCCAGCCGTAGCCGCTCGGTGGTGCGCGGCGCCCGTGCGAACCGGGCCGCCTCCTCCTGCAACTCCGTCACCGCGGGCAGCACGATCCGGCTGCGCTCCAGCACCAGTTCGCCCAGCGCGGTCGCCCGCACGCCGTGCCGGCTGCGCTCGAACAGGGCGCCGCCCAGGGCCCGTTCGATGCGCTTGAGCTGTGCGCTCAGCGCGGGCTGCGCGAGCCCGAGAGCCGTCGCCGCCCTGGTGAGGCTCCCGGCGTCGGCGATGGCCCGTACCGTCTTGAGATGCCGCAACTCCAGCTCCATGAGGGGAGCTTGCGGCGAGGGAGGGGCGGGGGCAAGAGGTTGGTCCTGACCTGTGACGGTGGGGCCCCTTGCCGACGGGGATATCGAGCCGGGCGGTCTCCGAGGGCTCGAGCGGTGCGTTGGACGGGGTTCAGGGACGGGCGGCGGCTGCTGCGCGGCAGTCCCGGCAGCGGGCTTCGGTCGCGGGGGCGCGGAAGCCGCGGTCGCAGCCTTCGCAGTTCCGGAGCGGATGCCGGAGGGGCGGGGCAGCGGCCGGGGCGCGGAACGGGGCCGGGGGCGGCAGCCGGTCGGTGAGGCGGTGGGCCAGAAGGGCGGCCGGGCGGTGCAGGGGTTCCTCCGGGAGTCCGGTGGTCAGGGTGCGGCGTACGGCGGTGGGGTGGACGTCCCGTTCCAGCCAGGCGGCGACACCGGGGGCCAGGTGCGCGGTCTCGGCGGTGGAGAGCAGCAGGCGGGGGTCGTGTCGGCGCAGGTCGGTGAGGAGGTCGGTGGCCGCCTGGACGAGCTGGGGGAGCGTGGTGGCGGGCTGCGGCACGGCGGGGAGCGCCTTGCGGGGGCGCGGGTCGCGGGGCCGGGCGGGTCGGTCCGTCGCCGCCGGTCGTGCGGGCCGGTCGGGGCATCCGGTGTCGGCCGGTTCGCGGCGGGGTGCTTCCGGCCGGCTGCCCGGCTGGTTGCAGGAGACCGTGCGGGTGACGATGCGGCCGGTGGACGTGCGTACGCGCTCCCGGCGCAGGTAGCCGTGGGCCTCCAGCTCGCGCAGGGCGGCGGCGATGCGGGTCGGTCCCTCGGGGAAGCGGGCGGTGAGGGACTTGATGTCGGCGCCGGCCCCGCTCGGCAGCGACTGGATGTGGCAGCCGAGGCCGATCGCCAGCAGCGACAGCTCCTCGTGCTGGACCAGGTGGTTGCCGATCACCACGAAGCGGGTGGTGTGGCGGGTGTTCTCGTGGATGATGCCGCCGCCGGTGCCGTGGCGACGCGTACGGGTCGGAGTGCCGGCAGGGGCTGACCGGGCGCGCGAGGGCGCGCTAGGGTTTCGGGTATCCATCGGGAAGCCTTCTTCTTCCTTGGTGGTAGGCCCTCGCATCGGGATTGCAGTCCCGGCGGGGGCCGATGTCTTTCTTCGGTTGCGTGCGCTGAGCGTAAGGGAGCCGGGGGCTCGGAAATCCAGCTGAGCCGGTGATGTTCACCCACCCGAGTGATGACGTGCCTCGGGCGGAAAGGTGGGGCTCGGTCGGGTCCTTTCTCCCCGGGTTCTTTCCTTGGTGGGGCACCGACGGCACCGGAACCTCAGAAGGTGGGTTCCGGTGGTGTGCAGCTCAGTTCGGCCCACACGGTCTTGCGCGGGAAGCGGCCCTCGGTCACTCCCCAACGGTCCGCCAGCGCCTCGACGAGCAGCAGGCCACGGCCGGACTCCGCGTCGGGGGCGGGTGTCTGCGGGTGGGGGAGCCGCTCGCCCCGGGTGTCGGTGGCCTCGATGCGGAGGACGGCGCCGACGACGTGCAGCGTGAGCCGGAGATCGCGGCCGGGGACGCGTCCGTGGGCACTCGCGTTGTTGGCCAGTTCGGCGACGACGAGGCGAGCCGGGTCCAGCGGGAGACCCCAGGAGCGGAGCTGCTCGGTCGCGAGCAGGCGGGCGAGACGGGCGCCACGTGGCGTGGGGGAGAGCTGCACGCTGAAGGTGCGGACGGCAGCCGTCGGTTCGGCGGATTTCTGGTTCACGTCACTCAGCGTGGCGGCCTGCGCCTACTGTGAGAAGTGACTCAGCGGGTACGTACGGTGACTGTCCGGTGTTGTCCGCCGGTGTCGGTGCTGTCGGGAGGGACGTACGGGTAGGGCGCTGGGGCAACGCTGCGAGTACGACGAAGGGGCGCGGGATGACGATCGAGGCGGAGGCGGGCCGGCTCGGGGACGAGGTGGACGAGCCGGGGTGGGAGGTCGATCCGGACGACGAGTGGGGCGTCGCGGTCATCGCCACGGTGGGGCGGCAGTTGAAGCTCCGGCGCGAGGCGGTGGGCATGCGGGCCGCCGAGTTCGGGCTGGCGGTCGGGTACGGGGAGGACCTCGTCTACAAGGTCGAGGGCGGCAAGCGGATTCCCCGGCAGGAGTACCTGGACAGGGCCGACGAGGTGCTGGACGCGGGCGGACTCATCGCGGCGACGTGGGAGGACGTGAAGAAGGTCCGGTACCCGAAGAAGGTGCGGGAGCTGGGGAAGCTGGAGGCGAAGGCGGTCGAGATCGGTGTGTACGAGTGCAACATCGTCGCCGGGCTGCTGCAGACGCCGGAGCACGTCCGTGTCCTGATGGAGGCCCGGCAGCCGCCGTACTCCCCGGACGACCTGGAACGCATGGTGGCCGCGCGGTTGGCCCGGCAGTCCGTCTTCGAGCGCGACCCGGCGCCCTCCATGCACTTCGTACTGGAAGAGGCTCCACTGCGGCGGCGGGTTGGAGGCACAATGGTGTGGCGGCGGCAGATCGAACGCCTGTTGCAGGCGGGGCAGTTGCACAACGTCACACTTCAAGTCATGCCGACGAACACCGATGCCCACCCAGGGCTGGACGGCAGGATCGAATTGCTGAAGTTCGACGACGGTACGGTGGTGGGGCGCTCCGACGGGGCGTTCAACGGACGGCCGATCACCGACCCGAAACAACTGCGCATTATCGAGCTGCGGTATGGCACGATCCGGGCGCAAGCTCTCTCCCCACGGGAGTCGCTGGCCTTCATCGAGAATCTGCTGGGAGAAACATGATCGCCAAGGTCTCCGATCGACACGTATCCGAACTGGCGTGGTTCAAGAGCAGCTACAGCGGTGGCACCGATGGTGAGTCCTGCGTCGAACTGGCCCTCACCCCCGGCACCGTCCACGTCCGTGACTCCAAGCACGTAGAGGACGGCCCCCGCCTGGCCCTCACCCCGACCGCGTGGACGAGTTTCCTCCCGTACGCCTCGGAGAGCTGACGACCTCCTGCGTCCCGACCACCGCCAGCAGATCCAACAGCCCCGCACTGTCCGTCCCCACGGCCGGCGTGAACCAGAGCAGCCGCTGACGCCCGTCCTCGCTGAACAGGTTGAGGCAGTTGACCTCGATGACGCCGAGCGTGGGATGGACGATGCGCTTGCGGTCGTCCCGCCGGAAGGCCACGTCGTGGTCGGCCCACAACGCGGCGAACTCGGGTGAGACGCCGAGCAGCGTACGGATGACCGAACCGGCCTCCGGGTCCTTCGCGTCCCTCCGCGCCGCCGCGGCCCGCAGGTCGGCGACGAAGGCGCGGGACTGGCTCTCGTGGTCGGCCTCGGGATGCAGGCGCCGGGTGCCGGGCTCGGTGAACCACCGGTGGACGAAGCTGGCCCGGGGTCCCCGGAAACCGGACTGGTCCCCGACCAGCGCCACGGCCAGCGGGTTCTGTACGAGGGTCACGTGCAGGTCGGTGATCACCTGCGCCGGGGTCGAGGTCATGCGCCCGAGCAGGTCGAGCATGCCGGGGTGCACGTGCGAGGCGGCCCCGCCCTGCACGGGCACCGGCCGGTCGGCGAGCCGGTAGAGGTAGTCGCGTTCGTCGGCGGTCAGCCGCAGCGCCCTCGCCAGCGCGGCGATCATCTGTTCGGACGGCTGCGAGCCCGCGCCGCGCTCCAGCTCGTTGTAGTAGTCCACCGACGCCCCGGCCAGCTGGGCGACCTCCTCGCGCCGCAGCCCCGGCACCCGGCGCCGCGTTCCCGAGGGGAGCCCGACGTCGGCGGGGCGGATGCGTGCGCGGCGCGAACGCAGGAACGCTCCCAGCTCGGCGTACTTCACCACACTCATGCCGTCCATTCTGCGCCGGGCCGGGCCGCCGACCCAGGGGATGACATCCCCTGGCTACGCCCGCCGACGCCGCGCATGGTGGAGGACATGACTACGCACCAGCACACCCCCCGACCGTCGGACTCCCGGGTCGCCGTCGTCACCGGTGGATCACGCGGCATCGGCCGGGCGGTCTCGCGGAAACTCGCCCAGGACGGCCTGGCCGTCGTCGTGAACTACGCCCGTGACGCGGCATCCGCGGACGAGACGGTGGCGGCGATCACCGGGGCCGGCGGGCGGGCGATCGCCGTCCTGGCGGACGTGGCGGAGGAGAAGGAGGTCGCCGCCCTGTTCGACCGGGCGGAGGAGGAGTTCGGCGGCGTCGACGTGGTCGTGAACGCGGCCGGGCGGACGACGACGCTGTCCCCCATCGCCGACCTCGACCTGGCGGCGCTCGACGCCGTGCACCGCACCAACATCCGCGGCACCTTCGTCGTCGCCCAGCAGGCGGCCCGGCGCCTGCGGGCGGGCGGCTCCTTCGTGGCCTTCTCGACGTCCGTGGTCGGCACGCAGTTCCCCTCCTACGGGGCGTACGCGGCGAGCAAGGGGGCGGTGGAGGCGATGACGCTGATCCTGGCGCGCGAGCTGCGCGGACGGGACGTCACCGTGAACACCGTCGCCCCCGGCCCCACGGCCACGGAACTCTTCCTCGACGGCAAGACGCCGGAGCAGATCGACCGGCTCGCCCAGGCCCCGCCCCTGGAGCGGCTCGGCACCCCGGACGACATCGCCGAGGTGGTCGCCTTCCTCGGCAGCCCCGCAGGCCACTGGGTGAACGGCCAGATCCTGCGGGCCAACGGCGGCATGGTCTGACGACGGCACCCGCCCCACCCGCCCCTCCGTACCCACCTCACCCGCTCAAGGAGACACCCGTGCCCCTCGCCCACTTCAGCGTCCCGGCGGGCACCCTCACCCCCGAGGACAAGAAGAAGATCATCGAGCGCACCACCGACCTGTACGCGGAGATCTACGGGGAGCGGGCCCGCCCCACCACCGTCGTACTCGTCGACGAGGTCGCCGACGGCGGCTGGGGCGTCGCCGGAAACGTCCTCACCGCCGCGATGCTCAACGGGGAGGCCTGACGGAAGCTCCGGACACCGCCGCCCCCTTACACTGCATACGACCCTGAATGTGAACCGTGCGTCTCACATAGTGGTCGTATTCGGTGTGAGGTGCTGGCCAGGATGTTTACATGCGCGTAACACTTGAGTGTCCCTGCGCGCGGCAACGGCGCCGAGCGCCCCCCACCGGTCCCGACCGGTGTCAGCCGTGCCAGAAAGGGCCCCTGTGACGACGCGAAGCGAGACCAGGACCGCGCTCGACCACCTGCTCACCGAGATCGAACACCGCAACCCGGCCCAGCCCGAGTTCCACCAGGCCGCCCACGAGGTGCTGGAAACGCTCGCGCCGGTGCTGGAGGCCCGCCCCGAGTACGCGGAGCCGGGCCTCGTCGAGCGGCTGGTCGAGCCGGAGCGGCAGGTGCTGTTCCGGGTGCCGTGGCAGGACGACAGGGGCCGCGTCCACGTCAACCGGGGCTTCCGCGTCGAGTTCAACAGCGCGCTCGGCCCCTACAAGGGCGGTCTGCGGTTCCACCCCTCCGTCAACCTGGGCGTCATCAAGTTCCTGGGGTTCGAGCAGGTCTTCAAGAACGCGCTGACCGGGCTCGGCATCGGCGGCGGCAAGGGCGGCAGCGACTTCGACCCGCACGGGCGCAGCGACGCGGAGGTCATGCGGTTCTGCCAGTCGTTCATGACGGAGCTGTACCGGCACATCGGCGAGCACACGGACGTCCCGGCGGGCGACATCGGCGTCGGGGGCCGGGAGATCGGCTACCTGTTCGGCCAGTACCGCCGGATCACCAACCGCTGGGAGGCCGGCGTCCTCACCGGCAAGGGCGCGGGCTGGGGCGGCTCCCTGATCCGCCCGGAGGCCACCGGCTACGGCAACGTCCTCTTCGCGGCGGCGATGCTGCGCGAGCGCGGCGAGGACCTGGAGGGCCAGACCGCGGTGGTGTCGGGCTCCGGCAACGTCGCGATCTACACGATCGAGAAGCTGGCCGCCCTCGGCGCGAACGCCGTGACCTGCTCGGACTCCTCCGGCTACGTGGTCGACGAGAAGGGCATCGACGTGGCTCTGCTCAAGCAGGTCAAGGAGGTCGAGCGCGGTCGCGTCGACACGTACGCCGAGCGCCGGGGCTCCTCCGCCCGCTTCGTGCCGGGCGGCCGGGTCTGGGAGGTCCCGGCCGACCTCGCGCTCCCGTCGGCCACGCAGAACGAACTGGACGAGAACGACGCCGCCGCGCTCGTCCGCAACGGCGTGAAGGCGGTCTCCGAGGGCGCCAACATGCCGGCGACCCCCGAGGCGGTCCACCTCCTCCAGCGCTCCGGCGTCGCCTTCGGTCCCGGCAAGGCGGCCAACGCGGGCGGCGTCGCGGTCAGCGCCCTGGAGATGGCGCAGAACCACGCCCGTACGTCGTGGACGGCGGCGCGGGTCGAGGAGGAACTCACGGCGATCATGAACGACATCCACACCACCTGCCACGAAACCGCCGAGCGCTACGGAGCCCCCGGCGACTACGTGACCGGCGCCAACATCGCCGGCTTCGAGCGCGTCGCCGACGCGATGCTGGCCCAGGGCATCATCTGACCCCCGGCCGGACCCGCCGCCGACACCGCCCGGGGCGTCGGCGGCACCGCTTGGCCCGGACGCGGAGCACGGGAGGGACGGGCCGCACCGTGCGCTCCCGCTCCACCGTCCGCGGGTGAGCGCACGCCGGTCCCTCCCCGCCGGCCGGCCCCGGCGGGCGCGGTGCCGCCGCTCCGGGAAGGCGTCCGCGCTGGTCGTGCGGGCTGCCGGAGCCGTCGGCGGTGCGGGCCCGCACACCACCGTGCGGGCGTCCCCGTGTGTAGGGCTCCGTGACGTGGGGTACAGTCATCCGCTTCGATTGGCCAGGCCCCCGTCCGGTATGGCAGACTAGCCGAGTTGCTCGGTCGAGTGCCGATGCTGCGCGCCTCCCGCCGGGGGGACCGGAAGCGAGTCCCACAGTACTCGTCGCCCCTGATCAGGAGCGGACGTACGGGAATCTTCCGGGAAGTGTCAGCGGGGTACCGGCCAGGCACCCGGTGGGCCTCTCGCCCCCGGTCCGCGGTTCCGGAAGGGCCCGCACCTCCCAGAGCAGGGATGTTCGAACAAGGGACATCTGTGTCAGCGAGAGTGCGACACGCCCGACCGCGTGGGTCGGAGGGGGAGTGGAACGACAAGGGACCACCGGGTCCAGAGCGTTACGAGAGACAGGACTACTGAGTAGCCATGGCGGGACAGAAGATCCGCATCCGGCTCAAGGCCTACGACCACGAGGTCATCGACTCTTCGGCGAAGAAGATCGTCGAGACGGTGACGCGCACTGGTGCGTCGGTCGCGGGCCCGGTGCCGCTGCCCACTGAGAAGAACGTGTACTGCGTCATCAAGTCGCCGCACAAGTACAAGGACTCGCGCGAGCACTTCGAGATGCGCACGCACAAGCGCCTGATCGACATCCTCGACCCGACCCCCAAGACCGTTGACTCTCTGATGCGACTCGACCTCCCGGCCGGTGTCGACATCGAGATCAAGCTCTGAGGGCGGTGATCTGAAGATGACCAAGCAGATCAAGGGCATCCTGGGCGAGAAGCTCGGCATGACGCAGGTGTGGGACGAGAACAACCGTGTTGTTCCGGTCACCGTCGTCAAGGCCGGCCCCAACGTCGTCACCCAGGTCCGCACGAACGACGTCGACGGCTACGAGTCCGTCCAGATCGCGTTCGGCGAGATCGACCCGCGCAAGGTGAACAAGCCCCTCAAGGGCCACTTCGCCAAGGCCGACGTCACCCCCCGCCGCCACCTCGTCGAGATCCGCACGGCCGACGCCGCCGAGTACACGCTCGGCCAGGAAGTCACCGCCGAGGTCTTCGAGTCCGGCGTGAAGGTCGACGTCACCGGCAAGAGCAAGGGCAAGGGCTTCGCCGGTGTCATGAAGCGTCACAACTTCAAGGGCCTCGGCGCCGGACACGGCACCCAGCGCAAGCACCGCTCCCCCGGTTCCATCGGTGGCTGCGCCACCCCGGGCCGCGTGTTCAAGGGCCTCCGCATGGCCGGCCGCATGGGCAACGAGCGGGTCACCACCCAGAACCTGACCGTCCACGCCGTTGACGCGGAGAAGGGTCTGCTGCTCATCAAGGGCGCGGTTCCCGGTCCGAACGGCGGCCTCGTCCTGGTCCGCACTGCGGCCAAGGGGGCCTGAGGTAACCGATGAGCACTGTTGACATCCTTTCGCCTGCCGGCGAGAAGACCGGAAGCGTCGAGCTCCCCGCGGAGATCTTCGGCGTGGAGAAGATCAGCATCCCGCTGATCCACCAGGTCGTCGTCGCGCAGAACGCCGCTGCCCGCCAGGGCACGCACAAGACCAAGCGTCGCGGCGAGGTCCGTGGTGGCGGCAAGAAGCCGTACCGCCAGAAGGGCACCGGCCGCGCCCGCCAGGGTTCGACCCGTGCGCCGCAGTTCGCCGGCGGTGGCGTCGTCCACGGCCCGCAGCCGCGTGACTACTCGCAGCGGACCCCGAAGAAGATGAAGGCCGCGGCCCTGCGCCACGCCCTCACCGACCGGGCCCGCCACAACCGCATCCACGTCGTCTCCGGCGTCATCGAGGGCGACAGCCCGTCGACGAAGGCCGCCCGGACGCTGTTCGGCAAGATCTCGGAGCGCAAGAACCTGCTCCTGGTCGTCGACCGCGCCGACGAGGCCGCGTGGCTGTCCGCCCGCAACCTGCCCCAGATCCACATTCTGGAGCCGGGCCAGCTGAACACGTACGACGTTCTCGTCTCGGACGACGTGGTCTTCACCCAGGCCGCGTTCGAGTCCTTCGTGTCTGGCCCCAAGGCCGTTGACACCGAAGGGAGCGAAGCCTGATGGCCACGCGTCACCCGAGCATCGCCTCGAAGGCGGCCAAGGCCGCCAAGGCCGCGCGCGTCGCCAAGGCGCGCCGCCACGAGGCCGAGGGCAAGAACACCGTCGTCACCCCGGCGAGCAAGGCGTTCACGGACCCCCGTGACGTGCTGCTGAAGCCGGTCGTGTCCGAGAAGAGCTACGCGCTCCTCGACGAGAACAAGTACACGTTCATCGTCGCGCCGGGCTCCAACAAGACCCAGATCAAGGAAGCCGTCCAGGCGGTCTTCTCGGTCAAGGTCACCGGGGTCAACACGATCAACCGCCAGGGCAAGCGCAAGCGGACCCGCACGGGCTTCGGCAAGCGTGCCGACAGCAAGCGCGCGATCGTGACCCTTGCCGAGGGCGACCGTATCGACATCTTCGGCGGTCCGACCTCCTGACGGAGGTCCGGATCGTCCGGAATCGGACGAGGACTGAGAAATGGGAATCCGCAAGTACAAGCCGACTACGCCGGGCCGTCGTGGCTCGAGCGTCGCCGACTTCGTCGAGGTCACGCGGTCCACGCCGGAGAAGTCGCTGGTCCGCCCCCTGCACAGCAAGGGCGGCCGTAACAACGCCGGTCGTGTGACCGTTCGCCACCAGGGTGGCGGACACAAGCGCGCCTACCGTGTCATCGACTTCCGTCGCCACGACAAGGACGGCGTGCCGGCGAAGGTCGCGCACATCGAGTACGACCCCAACCGCACCGCGCGCATCGCGCTGCTGCACTACGCGGACGGCGAGAAGCGCTACATCCTCGCCCCCCGCAACCTGTCGCAGGGCGACCGCGTCGAGAACGGTCCCGGGGCCGACATCAAGCCGGGCAACAACCTGGCGCTCCGCAACATCCCGGTCGGTACCACGATCCACGCGATCGAGCTCCGTCCCGGTGGCGGCGCCAAGTTCGCCCGCTCCGCCGGCGCCTCCGTGCAGCTGCTCGCGAAGGAGGGCCAGATGGCCCACCTGCGCATGCCGTCCGGAGAGATCCGCCTGGTCGACGTGCGCTGCCGCGCCACCGTCGGCGAGGTCGGCAACGCCGAGCAGTCGAACATCAACTGGGGCAAGGCGGGCCGCAAGCGGTGGCTGGGCGTTCGCCCGACCGTCCGTGGTGTGGTCATGAACCCGGTGGACCACCCGCACGGTGGTGGTGAGGGCCGGACCTCCGGTGGCCGCCACCCCGTGTCCCCGTGGGGCAAGAAGGAAGGCCGTACTCGTTCGCCCAAGAAGGCGTCGAACAAGTACATCGTCCGCCGCCGCAAGACGAACAAGAAGCGCTAAGGACGGGTTGAGATGCCTCGTAGCTTGAAGAAGGGACCCTTCGTCGACGACCACCTGATCAAGAAGGTGGACACGCAGAACGAAGCCGGTTCCAAGAACGTCATCAAGACCTGGTCCCGTCGCTCGATGATCGTCCCGGCGATGCTCGGCCACACGATCGCGGTGCACAACGGCAAGACCCACATCCCGGTGTTTGTCACCGAGTCCATGGTCGGCCACAAGCTCGGCGAGTTCTCGCCGACGCGCACCTTCCGGGGTCACGTCAAGGACGACCGGAAGTCGAAGCGCCGCTAGTCAGCGGGGTGTGAAAGATCATGACAAACACTGAAGGGACAACCATGGAAGCCAGGGCCCAGGCGCGGTACATCCGCGTCACGCCCATGAAGGCCCGCCGCGTGGTGGACCTCATCCGTGGCATGGATGCCACGGAGGCTCAGGCGGTCCTGCGTTTCGCCCCGCAGGCCGCGAGCGTGCCGGTCGGCAAGGTGCTGGACAGCGCCATCGCCAACGCCGCGCACAACTACGACCACACCGACGCCGACAGCCTCTTCATTTCCGAGGCCTTCGTCGACGAGGGCCCGACCCTGAAGCGGTTCCGGCCGCGCGCCCAGGGCCGCGCCTACCGGATCCGCAAGCGGACCAGCCACATCACCGTGGTCGTCAGCAGCAAGGAAGGAACCCGGTAATGGGCCAGAAGGTAAACCCGCACGGGTTCCGGCTCGGTGTCACGACCGACTTCAAGTCGCGTTGGTACGCCGACAAGCTGTACAAGGACTACGTCAAGGAAGACGTCGCCATCCGTCGGATGATGACGTCCGGCATGGAGCGCGCCGGCATCTCGAAGGTGGAGATCGAGCGCACCCGTGACCGCGTGCGGGTGGACATCCACACCGCTCGTCCCGGCATCGTCATCGGCCGCCGCGGCGCCGAGGCCGACCGCATCCGCGGTGACCTGGAGAAGCTGACCGGCAAGCAGGTCCAGCTGAACATCCTCGAGGTCAAGAGCCCGGAGACGGACGCTCAGCTGGTGGCCCAGGCCGTCGCCGAGCAGCTCTCCTCGCGCGTCTCCTTCCGTCGTGCCATGCGCAAGAGCATGCAGGGCACGATGAAGGCCGGCGCCAAGGGCATCAAGATCCAGTGCGGTGGCCGCCTCGGCGGCGCCGAGATGTCCCGCTCGGAGTTCTACCGCGAGGGCCGCGTGCCCCTGCACACGCTCCGCGCGAACGTGGACTACGGCTTCTTCGAGGCCAAGACGACCTTCGGCCGCATCGGCGTGAAGGTCTGGATCTACAAGGGCGACGTCAAGAACATCGCCGAGGTCCGCGCCGAGAACGCCGCTGCCCGCGCCGGCAACCGCCCGGCCCGTGGTGGCAACGACCGCCCGGCCCGTGGTGGCCGCGGTGGCGAGCGTGGCGGTCGCGGTCGCAAGCCGCAGCAGCAGTCCGCGCCGGCTGCCGAGGCCCCCAAGGCCGACGCTCCCGCCGCCGCTGCCGCTCCGGCTGAGAGCACCGGAACGGAGGCCTGACCGAAATGCTGATCCCCCGTAGGGTCAAGCACCGCAAGCAGCACCACCCGAAGCGCCGTGGCATGGCCAAGGGCGGTACGCAGGTTGCGTTCGGCGAGTACGGCATCCAGGCCCTCACGCCGGCGTACGTGACCAACCGCCAGATCGAGGCGGCCCGTATCGCGATGACCCGCCACATCAAGCGTGGCGGCAAGGTCTGGATCAACATCTACCCGGACCGCCCGCTCACGAAGAAGCCGGCCGAGACCCGCATGGGTTCCGGTAAGGGTTCCCCGGAGTGGTGGATCGCGAACGTGCACCCGGGTCGGGTCATGTTCGAGCTGTCCTACCCCAACGAGAAGATCGCCCGTGAGGCGCTGACTCGTGCGGCCCACAAGCTGCCGATGAAGTGCCGGATCGTCAAGCGCGAGGCAGGTGAAGCGTGATGTCGGCCGGTACCAAGGCGTCCGAGCTGCGCGAACTGGGTGACGAGGAGCTTCTGGCGAAGCTCCGCGAAGCCAAGGAAGAGCTGTTCAACCTCCGCTTCCAGGCGGCGACGGGTCAGCTCGAGAACCACGGTCGGCTCAAGGCCGTCCGCAAGGACATCGCGCGGATCTACACCCTGATGCGTGAGCGCGAGCTGGGCATCGAGACGGTGGAGAGCGCCTGATGAGCGAGAGCAACGTGACTGAGAACAACACCGAAGCACGCGGCTTCCGCAAGACCCGCGAGGGTCTTGTCGTCAGCGACAAGATGGACAAGACCGTCGTCGTCGCCGTCGAGGACCGCGTCAAGCACGCGCTGTACGGCAAGGTCATCCGCCGTACCAGCAAGCTCAAGGCCCACGACGAGCAGAACGCCGCGGGTGTCGGCGACCGCGTCCTCCTCATGGAGACCCGGCCGCTGTCCGCGACGAAGCGCTGGCGCGTCGTCGAGGTCCTCGAGAAGGCCAAGTAACTCCTGCGGGGCAAACCCACGCAGGTCAGTTCCGCCAGGCTCGGCAGGGGCCCTCGTACCGAGGCCCCTGCCGGGAACCGGCAGACAATCAGGAGATAGACGTGATCCAGCAGGAGTCGCGGCTGCGTGTCGCCGACAACACGGGTGCGAAGGAAGTCCTCTGCATCCGTGTGCTCGGTGGCTCCGGCCGCCGCTACGCGGGTATCGGTGACGTCATCGTCGCCACCGTCAAGGACGCGATCCCCGGTGGCAACGTGAAGAAGGGTGACGTCGTCAAGGCGGTCATCGTTCGCACCGTCAAGGAGCGCCGCCGTCCGGACGGCTCGTACATCCGCTTCGACGAGAACGCCGCCGTCATTCTGAAGAACGACGGCGACCCTCGCGGCACCCGTATCTTCGGCCCCGTCGGCCGTGAGCTGCGCGAGAAGAAGTTCATGAAGATCATCTCCCTCGCGCCGGAGGTGCTGTGAGCATGAAGATCAAGAAGGGCGACCTGGTCCAGGTCATCACCGGTAAGGACAAGGGCAAGCAGGGCAAGGTCATCGCGGCCTTCCCCCGTGAGGACCGTGTCCTGGTCGAGGGTGTCAACCGGGTCAAGAAGCACACCAAGGCCGGGCCGACCGCTCGCGGTTCGCAGGCCGGCGGCATCGTGACCACCGAGGCCCCGATCCACGTCTCCAACGTCCAGCTGGTCGTGGAGAAGGACGGCAACAAGGTCGTCACGCGCGTCGGTTACCGCTTCGACGACGAGGGCAACAAGGTTCGCGTTGCCAAGCGGACGGGTGAGGACATCTGATGGCTACCACCACCACTCCGCGTCTCAAGACGAAGTACCGCGAGGAGATCGCGGGCAAGCTGCGTGAGGAGTTCTCGTACGAGAACGTCATGCAGATCCCCGGCCTCGTCAAGATCGTGGTCAACATGGGTGTGGGCGACGCCGCCCGCGACTCCAAGCTGATCGAGGGCGCCATCCGCGACCTCACCACGATCACCGGACAGAAGCCGGCCGTCACCAAGGCCCGCAAGTCCATCGCGCAGTTCAAGCTGCGCGAGGGCCAGCCGATCGGTGCCCACGTCACGCTCCGTGGCGACCGCATGTGGGAGTTCCTCGACCGCACCCTGTCGCTCGCGCTGCCGCGCATCCGCGACTTCCGCGGCCTGTCCCCCAAGCAGTTCGACGGCCGTGGCAACTACACCTTCGGTCTCACCGAGCAGGTCATGTTCCACGAGATCGACCAGGACAAGATCGACCGCACCCGGGGTATGGACATCACCGTGGTGACCACGGCGACCAACGACGCTGAGGGCCGCGCGCTCCTTCGTCACCTCGGCTTCCCCTTCAAGGAGGCGTGAGCGAGATGGCGAAGAAGGCTCTGATTGCCAAGGCTGCTCGCAAGCCCAAGTTCGGTGTACGCGGCTACACGCGCTGCCAGCGCTGCGGCCGTCCGCACTCCGTCTACCGCAAGTTCGGCCTGTGCCGCGTGTGCCTTCGTGAGATGGCTCACCGTGGCGAGCTGCCGGGCGTGACCAAGAGCTCCTGGTAATCCGGTAATTCCGGGTTATTCAGACTCTCGGTAAGCATCTGGGTCGGCAGGGGCCCGTCCTCACATGCCTTAGGCTTGTGTGGTTGGGCGTCTGCCGCCCGTACGCCCGCGGGCCGAGCCCGCAAATGACTGCTTACTACGCCGTAGGTCCACCGCGCCGCACCCGTCCCGTCTCGGATCGGGGAGAGGGATGGCGCACCAGGAAACCCCGGCGAGAGAGGCCGAAGGCCAATTCATGACCATGACTGATCCGATCGCAGACATGCTTACGCGTCTGCGGAACGCGAACTCGGCGTACCACGACTCCGTGACGATGCCGGCGTCCAAGATCAAGTCTCACATCGCGGAGATCCTCCAGCAGGAGGGCTTCATCACGGGCTGGAAGACCGAGGACGCCGAGGTCGGCAAGAACCTCGTCCTCGAGCTGAAGTTCGGCCCGAACCGTGAGCGCTCCATCGCGGGCATCAAGCGGATCTCCAAGCCCGGTCTCCGGGTGTACGCGAAGTCCACCAACCTGCCCAAGGTGCTGGGTGGCCTCGGCGTGGCGATCATCTCCACGTCGCACGGGCTCCTCACCGACAAGCAGGCCGGCAAGAAGGGCGTAGGCGGAGAAGTCCTCGCCTACGTCTGGTAGCGGAAGGGAACGGAGGAAACAGCTATGTCGCGCATCGGCAAGCTCCCCATCGCGGTTCCCGCCGGCGTGGACGTCACCATCGACGGCCGTACGGTCTCGGTCAAGGGCCCGAAGGGCTCGCTGACTCACACCGTCGTGGCGCCGATCGACATCGCCAAGGGTGAGGACGGCGTGCTGAGCGTCACCCGCCCCAACGACGAGCGTCAGAGCAAGGCCCTGCACGGCCTGTCCCGCACGCTGGTGGCGAACATGATCACCGGCGTGACCCAGGGTTACGTGAAGAAGCTCGAGATCAGCGGTGTCGGTTACCGCGTGCTCGCCAAGGGTTCGAACCTGGAGTTCTCCCTCGGCTACAGCCACCCGATCCTGGTCGAGGCCCCCGAGGGCATCACCTTCAAGGTGGAGTCCCCGACCCGTTTCTCGGTCGAGGGCATCGACAAGCAGAAGGTCGGCGAGGTTGCGGCCAACATCCGCAAGCTGCGCAAGCCCGACCCGTACAAGGCCAAGGGCGTCAAGTACGAGGGCGAAGTCATCCGCCGCAAGGTCGGAAAGGCGGGTAAGTAAGCCATGGCATACGGACAGAAGATCCTCAAGGGCGACGCCTACAAGCGCGCCGCGATCAAGCGCCGTCACATCCGGATTCGCAAGAATCTCTCGGGTACGGCGGAGCGTCCTCGTCTGGTCGTTACCCGCTCGAACCGCCACATCGTGGCCCAGGTGATCGACGACATCAAGGGTCACACCCTTGCGTCGGCGTCCACCCTGGACACCTCGATCCGTGGCGGCGAGGCCGACAAGTCGGCGCAGGCCAAGCAGGTCGGCGCCCTGGTCGCCGAGCGTGCCAAGGCCGCCGGTGTCGAGACCGTCGTGTTCGACCGCGGTGGCAACCAGTACGCCGGGCGCATCGCCGCTCTGGCGGACGCCGCCCGCGAAGCCGGCCTGAAGTTCTGAGCCGGTTCCGTAGCTAGCGGAAACAGAGAGAGGTAATTCCAATGGCTGGACCCCAGCGCCGCGGTGGCGGTGCCGGTGGCGGCGAGCGGCGGGACCGGAAGGGTCGCGACGGTGGCAACGCCGCCGCCGAGAAGACCGCGTACGTTGAGCGCGTCGTCGCGATCAACCGCGTCGCCAAGGTTGTGAAGGGTGGTCGTCGCTTCAGCTTCACCGCGCTGGTCGTGGTGGGCGACGGTGACGGCACCGTGGGTGTCGGATACGGCAAGGCCAAGGAGGTGCCGGCCGCCATCGCCAAGGGTGTTGAGGAGGCCAAGAAGCACTTCTTCAAGGTCCCCCGCATCCAGGGCACCATCCCGCACCCCATCCAGGGCGAGAAGGCTGCCGGCGTCGTGCTGCTCAAGCCCGCGTCCCCGGGTACCGGTGTGATCGCCGGTGGTCCGGTGCGCGCCGTGCTCGAGTGCGCCGGTATCCACGACGTGCTGTCGAAGTCGCTCGGCTCCGACAACCAGATCAACATCGTGCACGCGACCGTGGAGGCCCTCAAGGGCCTGCAGCGTCCCGAGGAGATCGCGGCCCGCCGTGGTCTGCCGCTCGAGGACGTCGCTCCCGCGGCTCTTCTCCGTGCACGTGCCGGGGCGGGTGCGTAATCATGGCGCAGCTCAAGATTACGCAGGTCAAGTCCTACATCGGCAGCAAGCAGAACCACCGTGACACCCTGCGTTCCCTTGGTCTCAAGGGGATCAACACGCAGGTCGTCAAGGAGGACCGCCCCGAGTTCCGCGGCATGGTGCACACCGTCCGCCACCTCGTGACGGTCGAGGAGGTCGACTGATCATGGGTGAGCAGAACCCGCTCAAGATCCACAACCTCCGTCCCGCCCCGGGCGCCAAGACCGCCAAGACCCGTGTCGGTCGTGGTGAGGCGTCGAAGGGCAAGACGGCTGGTCGTGGTACCAAGGGTACGAAGGCCCGTTACCAGGTTCCGGAGCGCTTCGAGGGTGGCCAGATGCCCCTCCACATGCGTCTTCCGAAGCTGAAGGGCTTCAAGAACCCGTTCAAGACCGAGTTCCAGGTCGTGAACCTCGACAAGCTGGCCGCGCTGTACCCCGAGGGTGGCGAGGTCACCGTCGAGGGCCTGGTGGCCAAGGGCGCCGTGCGCAAGAACAGCCTCGTCAAGGTCCTCGGCCAGGGCGAGATCTCCGTGGCGCTGCAGGTGACGGTCGACGCCGTCTCCGGCTCCGCCAAGGAGAAGATCACCGCCGCCGGCGGTACCGTCACCGAGCTCGTCTGAGTCCTTCAGGCGTCTCGATGACCTGAGCGATCCCGACCGGGGATGCCCCACAAAAGGGGTATCCCCGGTTGGTCGTTCCAAGGAAAGTACTCCCGCCGGTAAGGTGGCCTGCGCTGCCCTCTTTCACGGGTGCGTCACATGGGGCACCCTGGGCGGCAGTTGACCGTTACTCATTAAGTCGTCAGTCGAATCCTCAAGACCGTCACCCTTGACGCAGTAGCGCGGGGGTCGCAGGAGGCACCGTGCTCACCGCGTTCGCCCGGGCGTTCAAGACGCCCGACCTGCGCAAGAAGCTGCTCTTCACGCTCGGCATCATCGTGGTCTACCGGCTCGGTACCCACATCCCCATCCCAGGCGTCGATTACAAGAACGTCCAGGAGTGTGTGGACCAGGCGTCCGGCAACCAGGGCCTCTTCGGTCTGGTGAACATGTTCAGCGGCGGCGCCCTGCTGCAGATCACGGTCTTCGCGCTCGGCATCATGCCGTACATCACGGCGAGCATCATTCTGCAGCTGCTGACCGTGGTGATCCCGCGTCTGGAAGCCCTGAAGAAGGAGGGGCAGGCGGGCACGGCGAAGATCACGCAGTACACCCGCTACCTGACCATCGCGCTCGCCATCCTGCAGGGCACCGGCCTCGTCGCCACCGCGCGCAGCGGCGCCCTCTTCTCCGGCTGCACCGTCGCCGGTCAGATCGTGCCCGACCAGGCGATCTTCACCACCGTCGTCATGGTGGTCACCATGACCGCCGGTACGGCCGTCGTCATGTGGCTCGGTGAGCTGATCACCGACCGCGGTGTCGGCAACGGCATGTCGATTCTGATGTTCATCTCGATCGCCGCCACCTTCCCGTCCGCCCTGTGGGCCATCAAGGAGCAGGGCGACCTGGCGGGCGGCTGGATCGAGTTCGGCACCGTGATCGCCGTCGGCCTGGTCATGGTCGGCCTGGTGGTCTTCGTGGAGCAGGCCCAGCGCCGCATCCCGGTGCAGTACGCCAAGCGCATGATCGGTCGCCGCTCCTACGGCGGTACCTCGACGTACATCCCGCTCAAGGTGAACCAGGCGGGCGTCATCCCCGTCATCTTCGCCTCGTCGCTCCTCTACATCCCGGCGCTGATCGTCCAGTTCTCCGGCTCGACCGCGGGCTGGGCCACCTGGATCCAGAAGAACCTCGCCGACACGGCCGCGACGCCGCACATCGTTCTGTACTTCTTCCTGATCGTTTTCTTCGCCTTCTTCTACGTGGCCATCTCGTTCAACCCCGAGGAAGTCGCGGACAACATGAAGAAGTATGGTGGCTTCATCCCGGGCATCCGGGCTGGCCGACCGACCGCTGAGTATCTGAGCTACGTACTCAACCGGATCACCTGGCCGGGTTCGCTGTATCTGGGCCTGATCGCTCTCGTCCCCACAATGGCGTTGGCTGGTTTCGGGGCAAACCAGAACTTCCCGTTCGGTGGTACCAGCATCCTCATCATCGTGGGTGTCGGTCTTGAGACGGTGAAGCAGATCGAGAGCCAGCTCCAGCAGCGCAATTACGAAGGGTTCCTCCGCTGATGCGAATCGTCCTCGTCGGGCCGCCGGGTGCTGGGAAGGGTACGCAGGCCACCCGCCTTGCCGAGACGCTGCACATCCCGCACATCTCCACGGGTGACCTGTTCCGCGCGAACATCAGCCGGCAGACCGAACTGGGCAAGCTCGCCAAGTCCTACATGGACGCCGGGAACCTCGTACCGGACGAGGTCACCATCGCCATGGCCAAGGACCGGATGGAGCAGCCCGACGCCGAGGGCGGTTTCCTGCTGGACGGTTTCCCGCGCAACGTCTCCCAGGCGGAGGCGCTGGACGAGCTGCTCGAGACCGAGGACATGAAGCTCGACGCGGTACTGGACCTGGAGGCCCCGGAGGAGGAGGTCGTCAAGCGGATCGCCGGCCGCCGGGTCTGCCGCAACGACTCGGCGCACGTCTTCCACGTGACGTACACGCCGTCGAAGCAGGAGGGCGTCTGCGACGTCTGCGGCGGCGAGCTGTACCAGCGGGACGACGACTCCGAGGAGACGGTCCGCAAGCGGCTCGAGGTCTACCACACGAAGACCGAGCCGATCATCGACTACTACAAGGCGCAGGGCCTGGTCGTCACCATCTCGGCGATGGGACCGGTGAACGAGGTCACGGGCCGGGCGCTGGAGGCGCTCAAGCGCGACAAGTAGTCATCAGCCCCGGCTGCAGCCGCGGTCCCTCGTCCGGGGGCCGCGGCTGAGCTGTGGGAAGGGGCGGTCACCGCCCCGTATCGTTGGAAGCGTTCCCCGCCCCCCAGGTCCAGAAAGGCCGCAGCCCCCATGGTGCAGATCAAGAGCCCCGAGCAGATCGCCAAGATGCGTGAGGCGGGGCTGGTCGTCGCCGCCATCCACGCGGCCACGCGCGAGGCCGCCGTGCCAGGCGCCACCACCAAGGACCTGGACCAGGTCGCCCGCAAGGTGCTGGCGGAGCACGACGCCAAGCCGAACTTCCTGGGCTACGGCGGCTTCCCGGCGACCATCTGCACGTCGGTGAACGAGGTCGTGGTCCACGGCATCCCCTCCGACGACGTGGTCCTCAAGGACGGCGACGTCATCTCCATCGACTGCGGAGCGATCATCGACGGCTGGCACGGCGACGCCGCCTACACGGCCTTCGTCGGCTCCGGCCACTCCCCGGAGCTGGTCGAGCTGTCGCGGGTGACCGAGGAGTCGATGTGGGCGGGTATCGCGGCGATGAAGCAGGGCAACCGGCTCGTGGACGTCTCCCGGGCCATCGAGACGTACATCCGCCGCCAGCCCAAGCCCGGCGGCGGCAAGTACGGGATCATCGAGGACTACGGCGGCCACGGCATCGGCACCGAGATGCACATGGACCCGCACCTGCTGAACTACGTCGACCGCCGGCGCGGCAAGGGCCCCAAGCTGGTCCCCGGCTTCTGCCTGGCCATCGAACCGATGGTCTCCCTCGGCACCCCGCGCACGGAGGTCCTGGAGGACGACTGGACGGTCATCACGACCGACGGCACCTGGTCGTCCCACTGGGAGCACTCCGTGGCGCTGACGGAGCAGGGGCCGCTGGTCCTGACGGCGCCGGACGGCGGCAGGGCGAAGCTCGCGGAGCTGGGCGTCACGGCGGCGCCGGACCCGCTGGCGTGACGACGGCAGCGTGACACCGGCAGCGTGACACCGGCAGCGTGACGACGGTCCCGAGCGGTGTCCGCCCCTCGGGGGCCGGCGCGCCGCCCGACGTCGGTGAGGCGCCCTGGCGCCGAGCCCGCGACAGGGGCGTGGAGGACCGGCCGGACGGCACACGGCCGTCACGACCCGACGGCCCCCGGGCGACCTCCCAGGGCGTCCCGCCGGACGCCCTCCGTGGCGCGGGCGGGGCAGGGGCCGCCGGCCCCGACGGCGCCTGACGAGGGGCGGGGCGAAGCTCGCGGCGCCGGGCGTCGCGACGACGCCGGACCCGCCGCCGGGAGGGTCCCGTCTCCGGGCGGCGCCTCCCGCATGACGATCACCCGGGTGGGGCAGACTTCCTCGTTTCGCCTTTCCGGGTGTGCTGACGTAGACTGACTCGTCGGCTCTCGTGCACCCGCATGCCTGCATGCGCTCGTACGGCGTACGCGAGTCGATCAAGGTAGTCGATTCGAAGGGCGAAGCGTGGCCAAGAAGCAAGGTGCCATCGAGATCGAAGGCACTGTCGTCGAGTCTCTCCCGAACGCCATGTTCAAGGTGGAGCTCCAGAACGGCCACCAGGTCCTGGCACACATCAGCGGCAAGATGCGTATGCACTACATCCGCATCCTCCCTGACGACCGGGTCGTGGTGGAGCTGTCTCCGTACGACCTGACGCGTGGCCGGATCGTCTACCGGTACAAGTAGATCTTGCCCACGTCCCGCGCGGCTCTCGCGTGGGCCCGCCGGCAACTGACCCGGAGAACCTCACACCCATGAAGGTCAAGCCGAGCGTCAAGAAGATCTGCGACAAGTGCAGGGTGATCCGCCGTCACGGTCGGGTCATGGTCATCTGCGACAACCCGCGCCACAAGCAGCGCCAGGGCTGACGTTCGACCGACCGAACCCTCTGCATCTTCTTCGCAGGGATTCGCGCGACGCGAGCTGAATTTGTTCATACGCAGGACCCGGGCGCACCTGCCCGACACCCCCGGTTCGGAGGCCGGGGACCTTGTCCGTACCTAGTACGGCGGACGGGGAGCCGGTCCTGTGGAAGACCTCCGAAGATCACCAGGAGCCATTGAATGGCACGCGTTTCCGGTGTCGACATCCCGCGCGAAAAGCGCGTGGAGATCGCCCTCACCTACGTGTTCGGCATCGGCCGGACGCTTTCGCAGCAGACGCTGGCCGCGACCGGCGTCGACCCGAACACCCGCGTTCGCGACCTCTCCGAGGAGCAGCTCGTCGCGATCCGCGAGTACGTGGACAACAACATCAAGACCGAGGGTGACCTCCGTCGCGAGGTCCAGGCCGACATCCGCCGCAAGGTCGAGATCGGCACGTACCAGGGTCTGCGTCACCGTCGTGGCCTGCCCGTCCGCGGTCAGCGCACCAGCACGAACGCCCGTACCCGCAAGGGTCCGCGTCGCGCGATCGCCGGCAAGAAGAAGCCGGGCAAGAAGTAGTCCTCAGCGGACGCTCATCAGCGGTCTTCGCTGTAGGACCGACCACCTCCCGTAGGAGAACGACATGCCCCCCAAGGGTCGTCAGGGCGCTGCCAAGAAGGTGCGCCGCAAGGAAAAGAAGAACGTCGCTCACGGCCACGCGCACATCAAGAGCACGTTCAACAACACGATCGTGTCCATCACGGACCCGACCGGCAACGTGATCTCCTGGGCCTCCGCCGGCCACGTCGGCTTCAAGGGCTCCCGGAAGTCCACGCCGTTCGCCGCGCAGATGGCCGCCGAGTCGGCTGCCCGTCGCGCGCAGGAGCACGGCATGCGCAAGGTCGACGTCTTCGTCAAGGGCCCGGGTTCCGGTCGTGAGACCGCCATCCGTTCGCTCCAGGCGACCGGCCTCGAGGTCGGCTCGATCCAGGACGTCACCCCGACGCCGCACAACGGCTGCCGTCCGCCGAAGCGTCGTCGCGTCTGACCCGCTTCACCGCTCCATCGCTTCACCAGGGTTTCCGGGCGGTACGGCTCCTTCGGGTCGTACCGCCCGTACCCTTGCAGTAGTAGTCGGGCGTCAAATAGCGGGCGCCCCTGACTGAAGGATCACCACATGCTGATCGCTCAGCGTCCCTCGTTGACCGAAGAGGTCGTCGACGAGTTCCGCTCCCGGTTCGTCATCGAGCCGCTGGAGCCGGGCTTCGGCTACACCCTCGGCAACTCCCTGCGCCGGACCCTCCTGTCCTCGATCCCGGGTGCGGCGGTCACGTCCATCCGCATCGACGGTGTCCTGCACGAGTTCACCACCGTGCCGGGCGTCAAGGAGGACGTCACCGACCTGATCCTCAACATCAAGCAGCTGGTCGTCTCCTCGGAGCACGACGAGCCGGTCGTGATGTACCTGCGCAAGCAGGGCCCGGGTCTGGTCACCGCCGCCGACATCGCGCCCCCGGCCGGTGTCGAGGTGCACAACCCCGACCTCGTCCTCGCCACGCTCAACGGCAAGGGCAAGCTGGAGATGGAGCTGACCGTCGAGCGCGGTCGCGGCTACGTCTCCGCCGTGCAGAACAAGCAGGTCGGTCAGGAGATCGGGCGCATCCCGGTCGACTCGATCTACTCGCCGGTCCTCAAGGTCACGTACAAGGTCGAGGCCACGCGTGTCGAGCAGCGCACCGACTTCGACAAGCTGATCGTCGACGTCGAGACCAAGCAGGCCATGCGTCCGCGCGACGCCATGGCGTCGGCCGGCAAGACCCTGGTCGAGCTGTTCGGTCTCGCCCGCGAGCTGAACATCGACGCCGAGGGCATCGACATGGGTCCGTCCCCGACGGACGCCGCGCTCGCCGCCGATCTGGCGCTGCCGATCGAGGAGCTGGAGCTCACCGTCCGGTCGTACAACTGCCTCAAGCGCGAGGGCATCCACTCCGTGGGTGAGCTGGTGGCGCGGTCCGAGGCCGACCTGCTCGACATCCGCAACTTCGGTGCGAAGTCGATCGACGAGGTCAAGGCCAAGCTCGCGGGCATGGGTCTGGCGCTCAAGGACTCGCCTCCCGGATTCGACCCGACCGCCGCGGCCGACGCCTTCGGTGCGGACGACGACGCGGACGCGGGCTTCGTCGAGACCGAGCAGTACTGAGCGCTCGGGACTCGCGGTTCGTACGCGGGCGCGGGTGGGCCGCCGACGGCGGCCAGGCCGCACGCCGGCACCGCTCCGCGCCCTTTCCAGGCCCCTTCGGGGGCCTGGATCTCCGACGGGCGATCGCCCGCTCGGACACTGACTCCGGTACCTGATACGGCCGGGGCAGACACCTAGGAGAAACACCATGCCGAAGCCCACCAAGGGTGCCCGTCTGGGCGGGAGCGCTGCGCACGAGAAGCTGCTCCTCGCGAACCTCGCGAAGTCGCTGTTCGAGCACGGCCGCATCACCACCACCGAGGCGAAGGCGCGCAAGCTGCGTCCGTACGCCGAGCGTCTGGTCACCAAGGCGAAGAAGGGCGACCTTCACAACCGCCGCCAGGTGCTCCAGGTGATCACGGACAAGAGCATCGTCCACACGCTCTTCACCGAGATCGGCCCGCGCTACGAGAACCGTCCCGGTGGCTACACCCGGATCACCAAGATCGGCAACCGCCGTGGCGACAACGCGCCCATGGCCGTCATCGAGCTGGTCGAGGCGCTGACCGTGGCGCAGGAGGCCACCGGCGAGGCCGAGGCCGCGACGAAGCGTGCCGCCAAGGACGCCGGGACCACCGAGGCCACCGAGACCAAGGTCGACACGGCCAAGGTCGACACGGCCAAGGCCGACGACGAGGCCGGTGCCGAGGAGTCGAAGGACGCGTAAGCGTTCTGCCGGGGGCCGCGGGCCGGCGGCTGCGGCTTCGTCGTGGTCGCTCGCGCGGTTCCCCGCGCCCCTTCAGGGCGTTGCGGGCCCGTTCCCTTCGAGGGGCGGGCCCGCTTTCGTGTGTGCTGAGAGGATCTCTGGGTGAGTGACGAAGTTGAGGCCGGGCACGTGCGGCTGCGGCTGGACCTGTCGTACGACGGGACCGCGTTCTCCGGCTGGGCCAAGCAGGCCGGCGGGCGGCGGACCGTGCAGGGCGAGATCGAGGACGCGCTGCGGACGGTCACCCGGTCCGGGGAGACGTACGAGCTGACCGTGGCGGGGCGGACCGACGCCGGGGTGCACGCCCGGGGCCAGGTCGCCCACGTGGACCTGCCGCGCGAGGTCTGGGCCGAGCACCACGTGAAGCTGCTCAAGCGGCTCGCCGGGCGGCTGCCCAGGGACGTGCGCGTGTGGGCCCTCAGGGAGGCGCCGAGCGGCTTCAACGCCCGGTTCTCCGCGGTCTGGCGGCGCTACGCCTACCGGGTCACCGACCACCCCGGCGGCGTCGACCCGCTGCTGCGCGGCCACGTCCTGTGGCACGACTGGCCCCTCGACGTGGACGCGATGAACGAGGCCGCCCGCGGACTGCTGGGCGAGCACGACTTCGCCGCCTACTGCAAGAAGCGGGAGGGGGCCACCACCATCCGGACGCTGCAGGAGCTGAGCCTGCTCCGCGGGGACGACGGGATCGTCACCGCCACCGTCCGGGCCGACGCCTTCTGCCACAACATGGTGCGCTCGCTCATCGGGGCGCTGCTGTTCGTCGGCGACGGCCACCGCGGGCCCGACTGGCCGGCGAAGGTGCTCGCCGCCGGCGTACGGGACTCGGCCGTGCACGTCGTACGGCCGCACGGGCTGACGCTGGAGGAGGTCGGCTACCCGGCCGACGAGCTGTTGGCCGCCCGGAACAGGGAGGCGCGGAACAGGCGGTCCCTGCCGGGGGCCGGCTGCTGCTGAGCGCGGGCGGGTGCCGGTCAGTCCTCCGCCCAGGTGCTGAGCAGTCCGGCGACGGCGTCCCCGGCCTCGTCGGCGTCCCGGCCGTCGCCCCGGGCGTCGGGGGCCAGTTCCAGGTGGACGAAGGTCGCGTGCTGCCGCTGGGCCGCCCGGCCCTGGACATTGGTGGTGCCCTCCAGCGGGCAGCGCGCCGACCAGCCCCGGCAGACCCGCAGCCCGTCCGACTCCATCCGGTCCGCCAGGGCGGAGACCTCGCCGGGGGCGCTCTCGGCGGCACCGGTGGACAGCACCGCGTCGTAGCGGTCCGTGGTCGACTCGGCGAAGCCGTGCAGCTGGATGCCGGGCACACCGCGTTCCTGCAGCTCCAGGACGATGTGGTGGAAGGCGCTGTCCTCGCGGTGGGCCACGTCGGCGGCGTCGCCGCGTCCGGCCCGGCGGTGGGCGCCGGCCAGGACCAGCGCGCCGCCCGGGGTGTCCTCCAGCAGGCGCACGCCCAGCTCCTCGGTGTCCCGGTCGGAGACGGGGTGCGGCACCTGCGCGCTCCAGCGGACACGGGAGTCGGCGTTCAGGTACAGCCGGCCCCACCGGGTACTCTCGCCCGAGCCGGTGGCCGCGATCTCGTCGTAGCGCCGGCCGGAATCGGTGTCGGTGAGCCGGGTGACGCCGAGGCCGACCGGGGCGAGCAGGCGCTCGGCCTCGCGCGCGTTCCCCTCCAGCAGGCTTCCGACGCCGCGGGCCAGCCGGGCGCGCTGCTCGTCGTCGGGCGGGGCGTAGGGGCCGTCGGGGTCCAGGTCCCCCGTGTACGCCAGGATGCGGCCGCGCAGGTCGACCAGCTCACGGGCCTTCGGCTGCGAGGGCTCGGCGGAGGGTTCGGACGACGCCTGACAGCCGGTCAGCGCCAGGATGGCACCGATCAGTCCGAAAACGCACACAAAGCGTGACTGTCTTGT
Organism: Streptomyces sp. JK94; assembly: GCF_053613315.1. Taxonomy (NCBI): domain Bacteria; kingdom Bacillati; phylum Actinomycetota; class Actinomycetes; order Kitasatosporales; family Streptomycetaceae; genus Streptomyces; species Streptomyces sp. JK94. The sequence continues at coordinate 215,293 of NZ_JBSICH010000015.1, forward strand.
AATGGTAGAGGCAGGGTCAGCTATGAGGCTCATGTGAACATGTTTCGGTGACATTCCGTAAGTCTCTCCGTATGGGTCGTGTCGTAGCGACCTGGGCGGCAGCCGCCCTCGTGACCACGGCGTGCGGCTCCGAGTCCGCGCAGCCGCAGGCGAAGCCGGGCGGGCGCTCGTTCACCGTGGCCGCCGCGGGTGACGTACTCATCCACCCCGAGCTGGTGGAGCAGGCGGCCAAGGACGCCGAGGAGAGCGGTGAGGGCGAGGCCGGGCTGGACTTCGGCCCGCTGCTCGCCGGGGTGGAGCCGGTCGTCAGCGAGGCCGACCTGGCGATCTGTCATATGGAAACTCCCGTCGGCAAGCCCGAGGGCCCCTTCGAGGGGTACCCCGAATTCCTGGTCCCGCCGCAGATCCTGACGGCGTTGAAGGATGTGGGGTACGACACCTGTTCCACGGCCTCCAACCACACCTTCGACCACGGGATGACGGGCGTACGGAACACGCTCGACGCCATGGACGAGGTGGGGCTGGGCCACACGGGGTCGGCGCGTACGCCCGAGGAGGCGGAGCGGATCAACATCCGTGACGTCAACGGTGTCAAGGTCGCGCACCTCGCCTACTCCTGGGAGTCCTTCGTCCACCCCACGCCCAAGAGCGAGGACTGGGCGCTCAACAGCACGGACTGGGACGGGATCACGAAGGCCGAGAGCCGGGCCCGGGACAAGGGCGCCGAGGTGGTCATCCTGTCCGTCCACTGGGGGGCCGAGTACTACAACGAACCGAGCACCTCGCAGATCCGGCTGGCGCAGCGGATCAGTGAGGAGACGGGGATCGACCTGGTCATCGGGCACCACTCCCACGTGGTGCAGCCGATTCAGAAGGTCGACGGGACCTGGGTCGCCTACAGCCTCGGCAACCAGGCGGCCCGGCACTCCACCCCCAGCGGGATCACCGAGGAGGGGGTCATCGGCTGGTTCGAGTTCCGGGAGACGGCGGAGGGGTGGGACGTGACCGCCCGGTACCGCACCACGCTCGTGGAGGTCCCGCCCGAGGCGCAGCCCGGCGAGGAACTGCCGGACGGGGTGGTCGAGGACCACCGGGTGAGGGACGTTCAGGCCGTGCTGGACGAGCCGGGCGACCTCTCCGAGGAGCGGCTCGCCCGCTACCGGCTCGCGGCCGACCGCACCAGCGGGTTCCTCTACAACCGCGGTGCTCCGGGTGGCGACGGCCTGAAGCCGTTGTCCCTGGAGGAGTGACGAGCCACACAGCTCGTTCCGTGCCGAGAGCACAACCTTGTCAGTACTTCTCAGTCTTTCAAGTGATGGCGTCGCACGACCGCAGCAGCGGCGCGTCCAGCGCGCGCTGGACACCCCGTAGCAACCAAGGAAGAAGACAGGTGACATCGAGTCGTGCCGCGCACTCCGGGCGGAAGGGGCGGCGACGCAGCCGCAGACGTGCGGACATGCCGCTTCTGGGCGGCATCCGTCCCCCGATCGCCCTGTTGTGTCTGCTGATCCTCGCGCTGGCCGGACTCACCGCGAAGGTCCTCGGTCCCGGCGATGACGCGCTGGTGCCCAAGGCGGTGCTCACGTCGCAGCAGTACTTCGCGGAGGACGGCGCCATCGCGCTGCGCGCCTCGGTCGACGAACGGGTGACCGACCTCCAGCGCACCGCCGCCGCGCTGAACGCGGGGCCGCGGGTCGAGCCGGAGCGCGTCCTGTCCGACCTCGGGAAGACCTACCAGAAGTGGACCGGCACCACGGTGCTGGACCTGGAGAGCGGGGACGTGCTCGCCGCGCGAGGTGAAAGGATTCCTCTCGCCTGGCTCGACAAGGACGTCCTCACCGGTGAGCACGCCCTCGCCCCGCGCATGGTGCGGCTGGAGACCGGCGACGTCCGCTTGATGACGATGGTGCTCCTCGACTGGAAGGACGGGCCGCAGCAACTGCTGATCGCGTCCAACAGCCTGTCCGTGCCCGCCATCAACATGGGCCCGTTCCGCACCATGTCGGTCGTGGCCCGCGACGGCGAAGTCCTCGCCACGGCCGGGTTCGAGGAGTCCGAGGCGCTCAACTCGGACAAGCAGCGCGAGGAACTGGCCTTCCTCCAGAAGCAGATGTCCCGCCTCGCCGACCAGGCCGCCCAGCGCACCGAGGAACACCCGGTCAGCGCCAGGGAGCCCGGTTCCCGGGGCTACCCCGGCGTCAGCGGGACCCTGCTGGGCGACGACTACGCGGGCAGGGTCACCACCGCCGGGTACGCCTCCCTCGCCTCCTCCGACCCGGAGGAGAAGGACAGCGTCGCCGCGGGCCTCGGGCTCACCGTGGTGGCCATGCTGCCCGTGGTCCAGCAGCAGGATGCCGCCGAGACGGGCCGGGAGCTGTACGGGCTGGTCGTGGCCGGGGCGCTGGTCGTGCTCGGGCTGCTGGCGGCGGCCGTGCTGTGGGCGGCCGTGCAGCGTCCGCTGCTGCGGCTGTTCCTGGAGTCCCGCCGCCTCGCCCGCGGCGATCTGACCCGGCCCGTCGCGGTGCCCCGCTGGGGCGAGGCCGCCCGGATCGGCGCCGCGCTGGAGCGCGTGCGGGCACGGCTCGGCGGCGTCGGCGAAGGGGCCGGCACGGGCGGCGGCAGGGTCCGGTTCGGCGTGCGCGTGCCCCTCGCGGTGACCGCCGTCGTGCTGCTGCTGTGGTGCGTGCCGGTCGGCCTGCTGCTCAACCGCACCGACGGCTCGGTCAGCGTGCCCGCCACCATCGTCAACGACCAGCGCGACCGCACCGACCTGATCGCCGACCGCGTCCGCCGGGCGCTGAACGAGGCCCAGGCCGACCTCGTGTCCACCTCCCGGCTGATCGACGTCGACGATGCGAAGGCCACCGGAGACCTGCTGACCGACGCCCTGGCGGAGCACACCCGCTACCAGGCCCTGTACGTCGTGGACGCCGACGGCCAGGTCGCCGCCCGCGCCGGGGGAGACCCGCACGACTGGAGCGACGACGCGGACCTGCCGCTGGTCCGGGTCTCGGGCGAGGGGGACAAGAAGCCGGTGATCCAGGCGGGCGCCCTCGTGCCCGAGCACAAGGGCGCCACCCTGGTCGGCGAGGTGCGGGTGGAGTTCCTCAACTCGCTGCTGAACCGGCCGGGCCTCGGCGAGGTCCGGGTGGTGGACGCCGACGCGCGGACCGTCGCCGCCAGCGACGGCTTCCTGGCCTTCGAGAAGCTGCCCGGCGACGCCCTGACCGACCTGGTCCGCGCGGGCAACGTACGGGTCGGCGCCGGCCCCGTCGAGAACGGCCTGCTCCTCCGGGACGGCGGCGACGTCACCGTGGCCGCCGCGGCGCCCTTCTCCGGCGGCGGCATCGCCTCCGGCATCGGCTGGACCGTGGTCAGCAGCCAGGACGCCGACCGCTTCGAGATCGCCGCCTACGAGCGCGAGGACCGCAGTGTGCTCGCCGGGCTGCTCGGCCTCGCCGCGATCGTCGTCTGCCTGGGCTGGGTGTACCTGGTCGTCGCCCGTCCGCTGCGGGCCCTGGCCACCAGCGCCGAGAAACTCGCCGACGGAGACCTCAAGACCGTGCACTACCCCCGCTACCAGGACGAGGTCGGGGCCGTCGTCCGCAGCCTCGAACTGCTCCGCCAGCAGCTGCAGGCCCGCCGCCAGAACCAGGCACGCCGGCCCGCCGAGTCCCGGCCCGGCGCCGGAGGAAGGTGATCCCACGTGCTCTACCTGTACTTCGTCCTGCTGGCCGGCAGCCTGTTCCTGCTCGCCGCGGGCATCCTGGAGCAGCGCCGGCACTACGCGGCCCTGCACTCCATCCCCTCCCGCGTCCTCGTCAACGGCATTCGCGGCAAGTCCTCCATCACCCGGCTGTGCGCGGGCGCGCTGCGCGGTGGTGACCTGGTCACCGTGGCCAAGACCACCGGCACGGCCGCCCGCTTCATCCACCCCGACGCCACCGAGGAGCCGGTCTACCGCAAGTTCGGCATCGCCAACGTGGTCGAGCAGATCGGCATCGTCCGCCGGGCGGCCACCTACCGCCCCGACGCGCTGGTCATCGAGTGCATGGCCGTCATGCCGGCCCTCCAGGAGGTCAACCAGAGCAAGCTGATCCGCTCCACGATCGGCGTGCTCTGCAACGTCCGCGAGGACCACCTCGCGGAGATGGGCCCCACCCTGGACGACGTGGCCCGCTCGCTGTGCCGCTCGATGCCCGAGAACGGCATCTGCGTCACCGCCGAGAAGGACCGCTTCCACATCCTCCAGGAGGAGGCGGACGCCCGTAACTGCCAGTTGGTCTACGCGGACCCGGAGATGGTCACCGACGAGGAGCTGCGCGGCTTCAGCTGGTTCACCTTCAAGGAGAACGTGGCGATCGCGCTGGTCGTCGCCGAGCTGGTCGGCGTGGAGCGGCAGGTCGCCCTCCAGGGCATGTACGACGCCCCGCCGGACCCGGGCGTGCTCTCCGTGGAGCGCTACGTGGCGCCCGAGGGCAAGCGGCTCGCCTTCGCCAACGTCTTCGCGGCCAACGACCCCGAGTCGACGCTGATGAACATCAACCAGCTGCTCGACCTGGGCGCCATCCGCCGCCCGCTCAACGTGGTGATCAACTGCCGGCCGGACCGCGTCGAGCGCAACGGGCAGATGGGCGAGATCATCCCCGACCTGCAGCCGGACAACGTCTTCGTGATCGGGCACCCGTCCAAGAGCGCCATCGACGCCATCCCCGCCCAGTGGCGGGAGAAGGCGGTCGACCTGGGCGGCGAGCGTCGGTCGGCCGACGAGTTCATGCCGGCCCTGCTGGACCGCATGTCCGACGGCTCCTCCCTGGTCGCCATCGGCAACATCCACGGTCAGGGCGAGGAACTCCTGGAGTTCCTCGCCGAGCTGCCGGCCGACGACAGCGACGCCGACGACGCCGCTCCGGGCCCCGCCGCCGCGGCTCCCGCCCAGGCGCCGCGCCTGGACCCGTTCGCCTCCTACCCGACGGCCCACGAGGAGCGCTACCAGGCCTCGCAGACCCAGGAGATCCCGGTGGTCCGCATCCCGGCCCAGCCGACGGGACCGTACGGGCGGCAGCACGGCCGGTACGAGCAGGGGCACGACGAGCGGTACGGGCGGCAGGAGCACGAGCAGCAGGAGTACCGGCGGCAGGACTACCCACCGCAGGAGGACCGGCGGCAGGAGTACCAGCCGCAGGAGTACCGGCAGCAGGAGGACCGGCGGCACGAGTACCAGCCGCACGAGTACCGGCAGCAGGAGCACCAGCCGCAGCACTACGAACAGCAGCGGTACGGGCCGTACGCCCCCGCTCCGGCGACCTGGCCGCCTCACGACGAAGCGCACGACGACGACCCCCACGGCGACACCCCCCGCCCACCTGCCCGGAGACCCCGTTGACCACCGCCGCACTCACCCCCGAGATGGCCGCCCTCGGCATCGCCATAGGCCTGTTCTTCTCCCTGCTGTGCTACCTCACCACCAACCTGTCCCCCGGCGGCATGATCACGCCGGGCTGGATCGCGCTGACCCTCATCGAGGACCTCCAGCGCGCGGCCATGATGGTGGGCGTCACGGCGCTGACCTACGCGGGCACCAAGATCATGCAGCGGCTGGTGATCCTCTACGGCAAGCGGCTGTTCGCCGCGGTGGTGCTGCTGGGCGTGCTGCTCCAGGCCACGGTGATGATCGTGCTCTCGATCGAGTTCCCGCTGCTGTACGGCAACCAGACCCTCGGCTTCATCGTGCCCGGCCTCGTCGCCTACCAGATGGTGCGCCAGCCCAAGGGGGCCACCCTGCTGGCCACCGGAACGGTCTCCCTCATGGCCTACATCGTCGTCGCCGCCGGTCTGCTGCTCGGCGTCATGCCCACCGTCTGAGAACCGAGGAGGAGCAAACCATGGCAGCGAAAGCCAAGAAGAAGTCGCGTCCGGTCGTCTCGGGCCTCGTGGTGCTGGCGCTCGTCGGCACCTCCGGCTACCTCACCCTGGAGCTGCGCAAGCAGGAGGACACGGGAGTCACGGAGGTCAGGAACGTCGGTGTCCTGGACGGGGCCCGCGGTTCCGGCGACGGCGGCGCCGCGAAGGACGCGGGCTCGGAGAGCTGGTCGCGGCTGGAGAACCCGGCGCGCTCCGTACTGCGCGACGCGGACGGCCGGATCAGGGCCGTGCTCACCGACGGGGCGCGCACCGCCACGCTGACCGGCCCGGCGCGCACCTTCGAGGAGCCCGTCTCGACCTCCTCCAAGGTCTCCACCACGGACTGGGTCCGGCTCATGCCCGAGGTGTGGAAGAAGGGGGCCGAGAAGGAGAAGTGGTTCAAGGAGTGGTACGCCGAGTACGAGGACAGCAAGGAGGACGACCTGTTCGCCTTCGCCTTCCAGTACGTGGCGGGCGCCCCGCAGAAGAAGGACGAGCAGGGCGTCGTCTACGCCGGTGACGCGGACTTCGGCCCGCTGAACACCACCGGCGCAGAGGGCGGCGACCTGCGCCTGGAGCAGTCCGACTTCTACGACTACCTCGGCGTCCCGTACCCGTTCCGCGACGGCTCGACCGGTACGCCGGAGGCCATGCGCGCCAAGGCCCTGGACTGCTCCGGCTTCATCCGCATGGTGCTCGGCTACCGCGCCCGCTACCCGCTGATGTCCTCCGACGCCGCCGGCGACGGCCTGCCGCGCACCGCCAACGGCATGGCCCGCTCCGAGGAGGGCGTCGACGTCCTCCCGCTGGCCGGGGTGTCGCCGGACGACCGGCCCTCCGCCATCGACCAGCTTCAACCCGGCGACCTGGTCTTCTTCAAGCTCGACACGCGCACCAAGGAGCGGCTGGACCACGTGGGCATGGTGCTCGGCTACGACACCGAGGGTCACCTGATCTTCGTCTCCAGCCGGGAGGAGGTCAACGGACCGACCATCGGCGACGTGGGCGGCGTCTCCCGCCTGGACGGCAACGGCTACTACGCCAAGACCCTGCGCAGCGCCAAGCGGCTCTGACGGCGGCGGGGGGTCAGCCCTCCGCGGCCGCCGAGGCCTGGGCCTCGCCGCGGCGGTGGATCTGGCGGAAGGCGAACTCGGCCAGGTCGTCGCCCGTCCGGAAGACCTCCGTCGTCTTCTCCGTCACGTTCCTGCCGTCGGTGAACCCGGCGATGGTGAAGTAGGCGTAGCGGCCGTAGGAGTTGGTGGTGGAGCGGCAGACGGCGCCGGTGCAGAAGGACGTCACCCCGCCGCCGGACAGGGAGCGGATGATGCTCTTCCCGTCGGCCTGCTGCTTGGCCTTCGAGGCCTGCGCCTCGGTGTCGAAGACGGCCACGCCCACCGTCACCGCGACGTCGCCCTCGGTGTAGGTGACGCGTATCAGCCGGGTGCAGTCGTTGTCGGTGAGCACCTTCGGGAGCGTCTTCTGCGCGGCGGAGCCGCAGGTGCGGGTGTCGGCCGTCGGGCCCTTCTTGTAGACCGTCTCGCCCATGGTCAGCTGGGTGCCCGAGAAGAGCAGGTCGGGGCTGAGCGGCGCCTTGTCCTTCTGCACGCTGGAGACGAAGTCCTTCGGGTCCAGCGGCGGCGGGGCGCTGGTCGGGGCGAAGGACGGGGCCGCGGCCGTCGCGCTCGGCAGGTCCGCCGTCGCGGGGAGCTGCGAGGAGGCACCGTCCGAGGCCTGGCCCGAGCCGTTCGCCGAGACCACCGCCACGGCGACGGCACTGGCTATCGCCACGGTGGCCAGCGCGCCACCCCCGATGAAGAGCAGCCGGCGCCGCTTGGCCCGGGCCTCGGAGGCCTCGGCGAGGGCGGCCCAGTCCGGGGAGCCGTCACCGTCGCCACTGCTCCAGGGCTGCTGCTGCGATTGAGGTTTCCAGGGATCCCACTGCGACTGAGGTCCCCCCTGCCCAAAGCTCATGGGCCGCATCTTAGAACGACCGGCAATAGGCATCGGGTGTGGGGGAGGATGCAGAGCAGGCACGGGTCCACGTGATCATGGAGTCTCTACGCTCAGTGATCACGAAGGACGGCCGTGCCCGCGCTGCCGTTTTGCTGTTCGAAACCGCTCAGCGTCGGAGGACAACGATCACGACCGCCGTGCTCCGGGGCGGCCTACCGCGCCGGGCGGAACGGCTGCAGGAAGCGGATCCCGTCCTCGACGCTGCCGTCCATCAGTTCCAGCAGTTGGGGCACCAGGTCCTGCATGCGGGGTGCCTGCAGGTGGCCTTCGAGGGCCTCGCGGCTCTCCCAGCGCTCGAAGATGACGAACGTGCCCGGTTGTCCCTCGACCTGGTGAGCCTCGTAGTCGATGTTGCCCGCGTCGTAGCGCGATGCGGTGACGGCGCCTGTCATGAACGCCTTCATCGCGGCTTCCTTCCCGGATTTGGCCCGGGCTTCCCACAGCACGGTGACGTAGTGGTTCGACGTGGTGGTCATGTTTGCTCCTCCAGGTCCGAACAGCATCGTTGTGCGCTGTTCACGACTCGATACTGAGCGCCGGGGAGCGTCGGCGGGAGCTACGGGACTTCGTGGTACAGGGCGTACCACCCAGCGGGGCGGGGTGTGCGGGAGGATGGTGTGCATGGATCAACTCGGTGCCGCGCTGCGGGCGTGGCGGGACCGGCTGGACCCCGCGACGGTGGGCTTCGCACACGGCTCACCCCGTCGGGTCCCCGGTCTGCGACGCGCGGAGCTGGCAACGCTGGCCGGCATCTCGGTCGAGTACGTGGTCCGGCTGGAGCAGGGACGGGTCGCGACGCCCTCGGCGCAGGTCTGCTCGGCCCTGGCTCGCGCCCTGCACCTGTCCGATGACGAGCATGCTCACCTATTGCGCATGGCCGGCCACACAACGGGTCCGAGCCGGGTTCCGCGAGTGATCCCAGGGAGTCTGTACCGGATCGTGGACCAGCTCGCCGGCAACCCGTTGGCGATCTATGACGCCACCTGGCAGTTGCTGCACTGGAATCCGCTGTTCGCGGCCACGTTCGGCGATCCCACGGTCCGCGGTGTGGGAGATCGCAACGTCCTGGTCTGGCAGTTCCTGGGTGAGCTGCCCCGGGTCCGGCAGACGGCGGCCGAGCGGGTGGCGTTCGAGGAGTCCCTCGTCGCCGACCTGCGCGCGACGACGAGCCGGTACCCCGACGATCCCGACCTCGCGGCGTTGGTATCGAGGCTGAACCTCAGCCCACAGTTTCGCGAGTTGTGGGGCCGCCGAGCGGTGGGCGGTCACCAGAGTGCGCACAAACTCGTCCAGCACCCGGATGTCGGAGACATCGCCATGAACTCCGACATCCTCAACACCCAGGACACGAACCTCCGCCTCGTGGTGTACACGCCGCAGCCAGGCACCGACGCCCGCAGCAAACTCGAATTCCTTGCGGCCATTGGGATCCAGAGGGTGTCTCCTCAGGGATGAAGGCCCGCCTTCTGACGCGCCCGGTGGACCGGGCTGCTGGGTGGTACGCGCGGTACCAGGAAGTCCCGTAGCTCCCGCCAGCCCTCCTAGAGGCCCAGCCTGGAGTGCGTGAACAGCGCACGACCGTGCTGTTCGAACCAGGAGGAGCCAGCATGACCACCACATTCATCACCGGGGCCAACAAGTCCCTCGGTTTTGAAACCGCTCGTCGCCTCATCGAGGCGGGGCACACCGTCCTCCTCGGCGCTCGCCACCGTGAGCGCGGTCGGGCCGCGGCCGAGTCGCTCGGCGCCCGGTTCGTTCAGATCGACGTGACCGACGACACCTCAGTCCAGGCCGCGGCCGCGGATGTCGCCGCGCATGAGGGAACGATCGACGTCCTGGTCAACAACGCCGGCGTCCTCGGCAAGGTCGGCCCCGTCGAGGAGTACACCGCGGCCGACGTGAGCGCCGTGCTCGACGTGAACGTCGTCGGGATCGTGCGCGTCACGCACGCCTTCCTCCCGCTGCTGCGCAAGTCGCCGAACCCCGTCATCGTCAACGTGTCCAGCGGGATGGGCTCCTTCAGCATGACCCAGGACCCGGCACGGATCGAGTCGCAGTATGCCCTGCCCCTCTACTGCGCCTCGAAGGCCGCGGTCACGATGCTCACGACGCAGTACGCCAGGGAACTGAAGGACGTAAGGGTCAACGCCGCAGACCCCGGGCAGACCGCGACCGACTTCACCGGCGGCATCGGACACAGCGTCGCCGACGGCGCAGAGTCCATCGTGACTCTCGCGACGATCGGCCCGGATGGGCCGACGGGACAGTTCATCGACCGATCCGGGAACCTCCCGTGGTGAACCTGCCCTGAGCTCAGGGTGAGTCGACCCGCAGCCCTGCGCGTACCTCATGCTCGTAATCTCTGCGCTCAGTCATCACGAAGGACGGCCGTGCCCGCGCTGCCAGCTTGCCTGCTCGAACCCCTGTGGGACCAGTTCGCCGCGCTCCTCCCCGTCCGGGAGGAATTTGTCGTCGGCCACCCGCTGGGCTGTCACCGCCGCCGGATCCCCGACCGAACCGTCTTCGAGCACGTCGTGCTCGCGCTGGTCCATGGTTCCGGCTACGAGCGGATCTCCACGCCCGGGTGCTCGGACCGCACCATCCGCCGACGCCTCAAAGAGTGGTCGCGGCAAGGGATTTCCAAAGCGCTGCACGCTCTCGCCCTGGACGCCTACGACCGGATGATCGGCCTCGACCTTGGCGAGATCTCGGTGGACGGCTGCATCACCAAGGCCCCGTCCGGCGGGGAGAAGGCCGGCCGCTCGCCGGTCGACCGGGGCAAGCAGGGGCTGAAGCGCTCAGCCGCCTGCGACGCCCGCGGCGTCCCGCTGGGGATCGTCTCCGAGGGGGCTAATAGGCATGACTCGCCACTGCTCGGACTGACCCTGGACGCCGCGCAGGAGCAGGTTGGCATGCTGCCGGACACCGTGAACGTCAACCTCGACCGGGGCTACGACAGCATCAAGTCCCGTGCGTTGATAGCCGAGTTGGGGTTCGCTGCCGAGATCGCCCGCAAGGGCATGCCCGCCCCGATCCAGGCCAGCAGGCGCTGGCCCGTCGAGCGCACGCATTCGTGGATGAACGGCTACGGCAAGCTTCGGCGTTGCACCGAGAGAAACGGCAGGGTCGTGGACTTCTACCTCTACCTCGCCGCTACCCTCGTCACGCTTCGCATGCTGATCTGGCAGGCACGCAGCCGCTACCGCTGGGATGGCCGACCCACCAGCCGCCGCCTCAAGTGATCCATTTGCCGGTCGGTCTTAGACGGGCCGAGGGGCGTGCTGGTGCGGCTCCCGGAGCCCGGCAGCGCCTAGCGTTCCGTTCATGCGGACGGGCAAAAGCGACATCTCCGGGTGGTTGGTGCGACCGGCGAGCGGGCCCCTGTGGGCGGTGCTCGGGGCGGTGCTGGCGGCCACCACGGCGCACGCGGTACGCGTGACCTCGGGCGGCGGGATGGACAACGCGATCGTCGTGCGGGCGGCCCGCACCTGGCTGGCCGGCGGCTCCCCGTACGACGACCCGCACTTCCTCTACCTGCCGGGCGCGGTGCTCGCCGCCGTCCCGCAGGCCCTGCTGCCTCCGGACGTGCTGCGGGTGCTGGCGCCGTGCGCGGTGACGGCCCTGCTGGCGCTGGCCTGGGCCGGTGCGCTGCGGCTGCACCGCGTGCCGCCGCGCAGCCGGCTCGCGGTGCTCGGGCTGACCGGGCTCGCCCTGGGCTTCGCGCCGTTCGGCCACCTGGTGCGCCTCGGCAACTGGACGGTGACGGCGGCGGTGGCCCTGCCGGCGGCCCTGCTGCTGGCCGGCCGGGGGAGGTGGACGGCGGCGGGCGTGGTCATCGGCGCCGCCGTGGCGCTGAAGCCGCTGCTCGCGCCCGTACTCCTGCTCTTCCTGTTCGCCGGGCGGTGGCGGGCGCTGGCGGCGGTCGTCCTGGTGCCCGTGCTGGTCTCCGGCGCGGCGGCGCTGCTGATGCCCGACCCGGCCGGCTTCCTCACCCGCACCCTGCCCTTCCTGCTCCACGGCGACGACGGCTTCGTACGGCTCTACGAGGCCTCCCCGGCCGCCGTGCTGCCCCGGCTGGGCGTGCCCGCGCGGCTCGCCGGGGGAGTCGCGGTGGCGGCCGCCGGGGCGGGGGTGCTGTGCGCGTACGTCCGCTGGCGCCGCGCCGACCCCGGACCGCCGCGGCTCGCGGAGACCGCCGCGGGACTGATGCTCTCGGCGTTCCTCGTCTCCCGGCCCTCCTACGACCACTACCTCCTGGTCGTCCTGCCGCTGCTGCTGGCCGGGCTGCCGTACGCCGGCGCGGTGGCCCGCGGGCCCTGGTTCTGGGTCGCCCTGGTGCCCCAGGCACCGGGGCTGACCTGGCCCGGACTGGAGTCGGAGCAGCGGCGGGCCTTCAAGGACGCGTTCACGCTGTGCGTGCTGGCGGTGGCGGTCGCCCTGCGGGCCCGGGGCGGCGAGGCGGCCGTGGACGATCACGCGGACGCCGGGCGCGCGCCGGAGCCCGAGCGGGCCCCGGCCACTCCGTTTTGACCCGGCCGTGGGGCCCCGGGTATTCTGCACAGTCGTATGTGTATTGGCTTGCTCATTCTCACGTGAGGGGCCCTTACACCGGTCCACCGGGACCGATGACCAGCGACCAGCACGCGGTTTGCGTCACCGCGGTGCGGTCAAGGCTGTCGTGATCGTCTTCGGTGACCATGTCAGGACCACTCACTGAAGAAGCGAAGGCTACGAACCGTGCGTACGTACAGCCCCAAGCCCGGCGATGTGACGCGCCAGTGGCACGTCATCGACGCTCAGGACGTCGTCCTGGGTCGTCTGGCCACCACTACGGCCTCCATCCTGCGCGGCAAGCACAAGCCGATCTACGCGCCCCACGTCGACACCGGTGACTTCGTCATCATCATCAACGCCGACAAGGTGCACCTCTCCGGCAACAAGCGGACCCAGAAGATGGCGTACCGCCACTCCGGCTACCCGGGCGGTCTGCGCTCCGTGCGCTACGACGAGCTGCTGGACAAGAACCCGGAGAAGGCCATCGAGAAGGCCGTCAAGGGCATGCTCCCGAAGAACTCCCTGGGCCGTCAGATGCTCTCGAAGCTGAAGGTCTACAAGGGTGACCAGCACCCGCACGGCGCGCAGCAGCCGCAGCCGTTCGAGATCACCCAGGTCGCGCAGTAAGTCCGGCCACCCCCTAAGACTGAAGAGAATCTGAGGAGCATCGTGGCCGAGACCACTGCCGAGCAGCCGCTCGAAGAGATCGACATCGACAGCTACACCACCGAGTCCGAGGTGCCCGTCGAGGGCGAGTACACCTCGGAGTCCATGGCCTCCGCCTTCGGCGAGCCCCAGCCGGCCGCCGGCCTGGGCCGTCGCAAGAACGCCATCGCCCGTGTCCGGATCGTCCCGGGCACCGGCAAGTGGAAGATCAACGGTCGCACCCTCGAGGACTACTTCCCGAACAAGGTGCACCAGCAGGAAGTCAACGAGCCCTTCAAGGTGCTCGAGCTCGAGGGCCGTTACGACATCATCGCCCGCATCGCGGGTGGCGGCGTCTCCGGCCAGGCCGGTGCGCTCCGTCTCGGTGTCGCCCGCGCCCTGAACGAGGCCGACGTGGACAACAACCGCGGCGCCCTCAAGAAGGCCGGCTTCCTGCGCCGCGACGACCGCGCGGTCGAGCGGAAGAAGGCCGGTCTGAAGAAGGCCCGCAAGGCCCCGCAGTACAGCAAGCGCTAAGCTTCGCTGCCTGTACTCCGAACGCCCCGGCGGCACGCCACTGTGCTGCCGGGGCGTTCGTTTATCCCCGTCATTGGGCGTATAACGACACAAGACGTTCAGAAGCTCTCAGGCTTGTGTGATCGGATGGCCGGACAAGGCGTTACGGCGCGTGTCCGTGACCACGGAGGCCGGCCGCGTGGGCCGCACGTGCGGCCGGCTCCCGGAATTGACGTTTCCTCAGGAGGACAAGTGGGACGACTCTTCGGCACGGACGGCGTGCGCGGTGTCGCCAACGCGGATCTGACGGCCGAGCTGGCGCTCGGGCTCTCCGTCGCCGCGGCGCACGTACTGGCCGAGGCGGGAACCTTCGCCGGACACCGGCCGACCGCCGTGGTCGGCCGGGACCCGCGCGCCTCCGGGGAGTTCCTGGAGGCCGCCGTGGTCGCGGGCCTGGCCAGCGCCGGCGTGGACGTGCTGCGGGTCGGCGTGCTGCCGACGCCCGCGGTGGCCCACCTGACCGGCGCGCTCGGAGCCGACCTCGGCGTGATGCTCTCCGCGAGCCACAACGCCATGCCCGACAACGGCATCAAGTTCTTCGCCCGCGGCGGCCACAAGCTCGCCGACGAGCTGGAGGACCGCATCGAGTCCGTCTACACCGAGCACCGCACGGGCGCCCCCTGGGACCGCCCGACCGGCGGCGGTGTGGGCCGGGTGCGGGACTACGACGAGGGGCTCGACCAGTACGTCGCCCACCTCGTGGGTGTCCTTCCGAACCGCCTCGACGGGCTGAAGATCGTCCTCGACGAGGCGCACGGCGCGGCCCACCGGGTCTCGCCCGAGGCCTTCGCGCGGGCCGGGGCCGAGGTGGTCACCATCGGTGCCGTGCCGGACGGCCTCAACATCAACGACGGGTGCGGCTCGACCCACCTCGGTCTGCTCAAGGCCGCCGTCGTCGAGCACGGCGCCGACCTGGGCATCGCCCACGACGGCGACGCCGACCGCTGCCTGGCCGTGGACCACACCGGCGCGGAGGTGGACGGCGACCAGATCCTCGCCGTGCTCGCGCTGGCGATGCGGGAGCGCGAGGCGCTGCGGTCCGACACCGTCGTGGCGACCGTCATGTCCAACCTGGGCTTCAAGCTCGCCATGGAGCGCGAGGGCATCCGGTTCGTGCAGACCGGCGTCGGTGACCGGTACGTCCTGGAGGAGATGAAGGCCCACGGCTACGCGCTCGGGGGCGAGCAGTCCGGGCACGTCATCGTCCTCGACCACGCCACCACCGGCGACGGCACGCTGACCGGCCTGATGCTGGCGGCGCGGGTCGCGCAGACCGGCCGTACGCTCCGGGACCTCGCGGCCGTCATGGAGCGGCTGCCGCAGGTGCTGATCAACGTGCCGGACGTGGACAAGTCGCGGGTGACGACCTCCGCCGAGCTGGCGACCGCCGTCGCGGAGTCCGAGCGGGAGCTGGGCAGCACCGGGCGGGTGCTGCTGCGTCCGTCGGGGACCGAGCCGCTGGTGCGGGTCATGGTCGAGGCGGCGGACATCGAGCAGGCCCGGTCGGTGGCCGGGCGGCTGGCCGACGCGGTGAAGTCCGCGCTCGGCTGAGGACGCGGAGGTGCGCGAGGGCGGCCCGGAGGGGCCGCCCTTTGCGTTGTGCCCGCCCCTTCGCGTTGTGCCCGGCTCCTCGCGTTTCGCCCGGCCTTCGCGTTGTGCCCGCCCGGAGTCCGCCGGGCCGCGGTCACGCCCGCCGCGTGCGCGAGCGCCGGCGGCACGCGCCCCCGCGCCCCCGGGGCCCGCGCACGGCGGCGGACGGCCGGCCCGGCCGGCCGCCCCGCCGTCACAGCTTGCGCAGGCTGAGCCGCTGCACCTTGTGGTCGGGCCCCTTGCGCAGGATCAGGGCGGCCCGGCCCCGGGTCGGCAGGACGTTCTCCACCAGGTTGGGCTTGTTGATGGTGCGCCAGGTGGTCCGGGCGTAGTCGAGTGCCTCCTCCTCCGACACCTGGGTGTACTTGCGGAAGTACGAGGACGGGTCCTGGAAGGCGGTCGCGCGCAGCTTGCGGAAGCGGCTGAGGTACCAGCGCTCGATGTCCGCGGTCCGGGCGTCGACGTACACGCTGAAGTCGAAGTAGTCGGCGAGCCCCACCCTGGTGCGGCCGTCCTTGCCGGGCAGCGCGGGCTGGAGCACGTTCAGGCCCTCGACGATCAGGATGTCGGGGCGGCGCACGACGAGTTTCCGGTCCGGGACGATGTCGTAGATGAGGTGGGAGTAGACCGGGGCGGTCACCTCGGCCTTGCCCGCCTTGACGTCGGCGACGAACCGGGTGAGGGCCCGGCGGTCGTACGACTCGGGGAAACCTTTCCGCGACATCAGGCCGCGGGCCTGGAGCTCCCGGGTGGGCAGCAGGAAGCCGTCGGTCGTGACCAGCTCCACGCGCGGGTGCTCGGGCCAGCGGGACAGCAGCGCCTGGAGCAGGCGGGCGACGGTGGACTTGCCGACCGCGACCGAGCCGGCGACCCCTATGACGAAGGGGGTGCCCGACTGGGAGCCCTGTTCGCCGAGGAAGGTGTTCAGCGCGCCGCGCAGGCCGTCGGTGGCGCCGACGTAGAGGTTGAGGAGCCGGGACAGCGGGAGGTAGATGTCCCGCACCTCGTCGAGGTCGATGACGTCGCCGAGGCCGCGCAGCTTCTCGACCTCCTCGGCGGTCAGCGGCAGCGGCGTCTTGTCGCGCAGCGCGCTCCACTCGGGACGGGTGAGGTCGACGTAGGGAGTCGCCTCCGGCCGCTGCCGGTGGGCGCTCCGGGGCATCGAGGGGACCGGAGAGATCACAGTCCATTGTTAACGGACTTCGCACGGGGCGGCGGGTGGGGTGTGTCACGTCGGCTCCCGCCCCCGGCGGGAGATCACGTCGGCGCAACGGTCGGATACCGGGGTGACGCACGAGTGATCATCTTTGGGCCGGCTGTGCGTACGGTGTGCGCACGTGTGCGCGGAACCTCCGCGATCTGGAAGAAAGAGTCACCTACGTGAGACCGACCGCCGTCCGCCGTACCGCCCTCGCGGCCTCCGCCGCCGCCCTCGCCCTGCTCGTCACCGCCTGCGGCGGTTCCTCCGACGACGGCGGCGAGAAGGGCGGCGACGCCAAGGCCGAGGGCGGCTCGACCGCCTCCGCGGCCCCCGCCGCCGCCGAGGCGCTCACCACCGCCGAGCTGGAGAAGGCGGCCCTGGCGCAGGCGGACGTCGAGAACGGCAAGGTCACCGAGGTGTCGGCCGCCGACAACGTCGAGAAGGACAAGGTCGAGGGGGAGAAGGCGGAGTGCGAGCCGCTCGCCTTCGCCGAGACCGGCGTCCCGCTGGGCGAGCCGGCGGCGACCGTGAAGCGGAGCTGGACGGAGGCGCCGAAGAAGCCGTCCGCGGACACGTCGGCCGAGGAGGCCATCGGCGACGCCTTCGACCTGGACAAGGCCCTGGTGACGCTGGCCACCTACGACGACGGCGGCGCCCAGGCGGTCCTCGCGGACGTGAAGAAGGCCGCCGGCGCGTGCGCCGGCGGATTCGCCTTCACCGCCGTCGGTGAGCAGGCGAAGATCGCCAAGGTGACCGAGGACGCGGCGCCCGGCGGTGCCGACGAGGCGGTCGCGATGACGATGACGATGGTCGGCGACGACGGCGACGAGTTCCCGGTCAAGGTGGTCGTCACCCGTAAGGGCTCCACCGTCGCCTCCTTCACCGTCCTCAACCTCGCCTCCGCCGGGACCGGCAAGGACTTCCCGTTCCCCGCGGAGATCAGCGACGCCCAGCTCGCCAAGCTCGGCTGATCCCGGCGCCGCTGAACCGCTGACGTTCCCGCCGGGACGTTCGTACCCCGGTGGGAATTTCCGATTTCGGGCACGAGAAGGCGGGTTCGGGAACGGATCTGATCGTAGGCTGCCCGTCATGTGCGGAATCGTGGGATACGTGGGCTCTCAGTCGGCGCTCGACGTCGTACTGGCCGGACTGAAGCGACTCGAGTACCGGGGGTACGACTCGGCGGGCGTCGCCGTGCTCGCGGACGGCGGCCTCGCCACCGCCAAGCGCGCCGGGAAGCTCGTCAACCTGGACAAGGAACTGTCCGAACGGCCGCTGCCGACCGCCGTCACCGGCATCGGCCACACACGCTGGGCCACGCACGGGGGTCCGACCGACGCCAACGCCCATCCGCATCTCGACAACGCGGGCCGGGTGGCCGTGGTGCACAACGGCATCATCGAGAACTACGCCCTGCTGCGGGCCGAGCTGGCCGAACGCGGCCACGAGCTGGCCTCGGAGACCGACACCGAGGTCGTCGCCCACCTGCTCGCCGAGGAGTTCTCCGCCTGCGCCGACCTCGCCGAGGCGATGCGGCTGGTGTGCCGGCGGCTGGAGGGCGCCTTCACGCTGGTCGCGGTGCACGCGGACGCACCGGACGTGGTGGTGGGCGCGCGCCGCAACTCACCGCTCGTGGTGGGCGTGGGGGAGGGCGAGTCCTTCCTCGCCTCGGACGTCGCGGCCTTCATCGCCCACACCCGGGACGCCGTCGAGCTGGGCCAGGACCAGGTGGTGGAGCTGCGCCGGGACGGCGTGACGGTCACCGGTTTCGACGGCAGCCCGGCCGAGGTCCGCTCCTACCACGTCGACTGGGACGCCTCGGCCGCCGAGAAGGACGGCTACGCCTCCTTCATGCTCAAGGAGATCGCCGAGCAGCCGAAGGCGATCGCCGACACCCTGCTGGGCCGCGTCGACGGCTCCGGCACGCTGAGCCTGGACGAGGTGCGCATCCCCGCGGGCGTCCTGCGCGAGGTCGGCAAGGTCGTCGTCATCGCGTGCGGTACGGCCTTCCACGCCGGGCTGATCGCCAAGTACGCCATCGA
Source organism: Streptomyces sp. JK94 (assembly GCF_053613315.1). Lineage (NCBI taxonomy): Bacteria > Bacillati > Actinomycetota > Actinomycetes > Kitasatosporales > Streptomycetaceae > Streptomyces > Streptomyces sp. JK94. Next base: position 233,818 of record NZ_JBSICH010000015.1, read on the forward strand.
GCACTGGACGCGCATCCCCTGCGAGGTGGAGCTGGCCAGTGAGTTCCGCTACCGCGACCCGATCCTCGACCAGCAGACCCTGGTCGTCGCGATCTCCCAGTCCGGCGAGACCATGGACACCCTCATGGCCCTGCGCCACGCCCGGGAGCAGGGCGCCAAGGTACTGGCCATCTGCAACACCAACGGCTCCACCATCCCGCGCGAGTCCGACGCCGTGCTCTACACGCACGCCGGTCCCGAGGTCGCCGTCGCCTCCACCAAGGCCTTCCTCACCCAGCTGGTGGCCTGCTACCTGGTCGCCCTCTACCTGGGCCAGGTGCGCGGCACGAAGTACGGGGACGAGATCCGCGACGTCGTCCGCGACCTGGCCCGGATCTCCGGCGCGGTCGAGAGGGTCCTGGAGACCATGGAACCGGTACGGGAGCTGGCGCGCTCCCTCGCCCACAAGGACACGGTGCTGTTCCTGGGCCGGCACGTCGGCCACCCGGTCGCCCTCGAAGGCGCCCTCAAGCTCAAGGAGCTGGCGTACATGCACGCCGAGGGGTTCGCGGCGGGCGAGCTGAAGCACGGGCCGATCGCGCTGATCGAGGAGGACCTGCCGGTCGTCGTGGTCGTCCCGTCCGCGCGCGGGCGCTCGGTCCTCCACGACAAGATCGTGTCCAACATCCAGGAGATCCGGGCGCGCGGCGCCCGCACCGTCGTCATCGCCGAGGAGGGCGACGAGGCGGTCGTCCCCTACGCCGACCACCTCATCCGCATCCCGGCCACCCCGACGCTGCTCCAGCCCCTGGTGGCGACGGTCCCGCTCCAGGTCTTCGCCTGCGAGCTGGCGACGGCCCGGGGCAACGAGGTGGATCAGCCGCGGAACCTGGCGAAGTCGGTGACGGTGGAGTGAGGGGGCTTCAGGGCGTCGACGAAGGTGGTGAAGGTTCCGGCGGGGAAGGTGAGAGTTGCCCTGGCCGGGGTCTTGGAGTCGCGGACGGCGACGTGAGTGGGGGAGTGGGCTATCTCCACGCAGGAGTTGCCGTCACCGGCGCCCGAGTGTGAGGACTTGCGCCAGTTGTCGGGGGTGATCACGACGTGTTCACACTTCCTTGGCCAGGCTGTGGATGAAGTCACGCGAACGCGCGGGGTCCAGAGACGCGGCTTCCAGTCTACGTAGAAGTGTTCGAAGAACGCTGAGCTGGGCCTCGGAATCGATGAGGACTGCGGTGTGAGGTGAGTCGTCGACGGCCGTGTCCAGCCTGGGGACGGCACCACTCGCCACCATCATGGGCCCCCAGGACCCGCTGAAGCCTTCCATGTCGAAGGGGATGATCCGCACGGTGGTGCGGTCCGCCATGGAGCGTTCGAGGAGGTCGGCGAGTTGGGCGCGCAGCGTGGCGCGGTTTCCGACCCGGATGCGCAGCGCCGCCTCATGGATGATCGCTTCATACGGTGTGGGCTCGTCGCCGTCGAGGACCACCTTGCGCTGCATACGGTGGCGTACCCGCAACTCCAGGTCTTCATCGGGGAGTTCGGGGACTCTGCCGGTGTAGATGGCGCGGGCGTAGTCCTCTGTCTGGAGAGGGCCGGGGATGTACATGAACTGGACCTCCCGGAGGAAAGTGGCGTGGTGTTCCAGTTCGGCGAGGTCGAGGAACGGCGTGGGTAGCAGCCCCCGATACTCCTCCCACCACCCGCGCGTCCGATCGGTCGCCATGGCGACCAAGGCGTTGATGAGTGCCTCGTCCGTGCAGGCGTAGTTGCCGGCGAGGCGGCGCAGGCGCTTTTCGCTGACTCCGGCGAGGCCCATTTCGATTTGGCTGATCTGTGCGGAACTCACCCCGAGTAGTGCTGCCGCCTCGCGCGTTGCGAGTCCTGCGGCATGACGCAGCCTGCGCAGTTCGATTGCCAGACGCATCTGCCGTGCCGTTGGTTCGCGCCGCAATGCCATCCACTGCCCCTTTCAACGCGCCTGTGGGCGCGACTCGTTCGGAGTCAGATTACGCGAGCGGGTTGCGATACTTAATTCGTTAGACCTACTGTCGGTGACGAGTCGCGCACCCTGCGCTGTGTCGGGTGCCGGAAGCGCACCGCTCCGTCCTGCCGTGACGGGCGCGGCAATGACACCGGCCGCCGCTCACCATCACCCCTGTCGAAGAGGAGCTGCCGCATGCCCGGAATCGATTCCTGGGAGTACTCCCTCTACATCCCGAACGACCTGGTCGACGTGGCCGAACTGCTCGCCACGGAGCTGGTGTCCAACGCCGTACGGCACACCAAGGGGCCGGCCGCCCTGCGGGTGCGCTGGTCGGGGAACGGCGTGCTGCGGCTCGGCGCGTGGGACGCGGACCCGACGCCGCCGGAGCCGCCGCTCCCCTTCGGCCGGGGCCTGGATGCCGAGGAAGGGCGGGGTCTGGCCCTGGTGCGGGCCTGCGCCGACGTATGGGGGTGGCAGCCGCTGGCCAGGGAGGGCAACCGCGGCAAATACGTCTGGTGCGAACTGGGCGCCGCGGCGCGGGTGGCGTGAACGTTTCCTCGCCCTTCGAATCCCGGAAATCGGGGGAGGCCGACGGCAGGGCTGAAGGCAGGGCCGAGGGGGAGGCCGTGGGCAGGGCCAAAGGAAAGGCTCAGGGGGTCCTGCGGGTGCTCGAAGTCCGTGGCCTGACCGTTTCCGACGACGCGCGCGCCCGCATCACCGGCTGCCTGGATCTCGCCCGCCTCGACGACTGGCTCGACCGCGCCGGAACGGTCGCTCGGGTCGAGGAACTCTTCGCGGGCATGCCGGACGAGTCGCAGGAGGAGCGCGGCTCGGGGTGAGCCACCCGTCGGCCGGATGAGGCACGGCGGCCGGCCCCTCCCGAACGGGCGGCACGCGGCGAGCTGTCCGAGGTCTCGCTCACCGTGGTCGTCTCCTTCACGTCCGCGCCCACCGACGCGACCACGTGACGGAATCGAGCGGAGCCGCTCCCGCGGGCGCCCTGCGCGTCCAGTGTGATGCCGTTCCCGGGTACATCGACAGTCGGACGGATGGGTACCGCCATGCCCGAGCCGTCCGAACCGGCCACGCAGTACGCGGCGTGGCCGGTTCGCGTGACGATCACGGAGGTGGTGGTTCCGCGGAGGTCCGGACCTCGTCAGGCTTCCGCCGTGGCTGGTGTGACGACGGCCTCGCAGCCGTCCTGGAGATCGTCACGGGACAGCTCTCGGCTGTCTCTCCGGTCGTGAGTGCGGGGAGGAAGAACCCCGCTCACCCCACCCCGCTCACCCCACCCCGCTCACCCCACCTCGGTCACATCCCGCCACGCCCCCGGAATCGCCTCCGCGACATCATGCGCCCCGACCGGCGCCCCCTCCGCCGCGAACCGTCCCGCCAGCCCGTGCAGGTACGCCCCCGCGCTGCCCGCGTCCCGTGCCGACAGTCCCGCCGCCAGCAGTGACCCCGTCAGGCCGGACAGCACGTCCCCGCTGCCCGCGGTGGCGAGCCACGACGTCCCCGTCGCGTTGACCCGCACCGGGCCTCCCTCCGCCCCGGCCACCAGCGTCGTCGACCCCTTGAGCAGCACCGTCGCCCCGTACCGCGCCGCCAGCTCCCGCGCCGAGGCCAGCCGCGCCCCCTCGACCTCCTGCCGGGCCGCCCCGAGCAGCGCCGCCGCCTCCCCGGCGTGCGGTGTCATCAGCGTCGGTGCCGTGCGCCGCCGCACCGCACCGGCGTCGGCCAGCCGTAGTCCGTCCGCGTCGATGAGCACCGGCACCTCCGCCGCCAGCACCTCGGCCACGGTCCGGGCGTCGTCGCCGGCCCCCGGCCCGACCACCCAGGCCTGCACCCGCCCCGCCCGCTCCGGCCCCCGGTCCGACACGAGCGTCTCCGGGTAACGGGCGATCACCGCGTCCCCGGCCGGGCCGACGTACCGCACCGCCCCGGCCCCGCCCCGCAGCGCCCCGGCGACGGCGAGCACGGCCGCGCCCGGATAGCGGGCCGAGCCGGCGGCGATGCCGACCACCCCGCGCCGGTACTTGTCGCTCTCGGTGCCCGGCACCGGCAGCAGCCGCGCCACGTCCGCGTGCTGCAACGCCTCCAGCACGGCCGCGTCGGCCGGCAGCGGCAGCCCGATGTCCACCAGCCGAACCGACCCGGCGTACTCCCGCGCCGGATCGATCAGCAGCCCCGGCTTGTGCGCCCCGAACGTCACCGTCAGGTCCGCCCGTACGGCCGCCCCGGCCACCTGTCCCGTGTCCGCGTCGACGCCGCTCGGCAGATCGACGGCGACGACGGCGGCCCGCGACCGCGCGGTCGCGTCGGCCAACGGCACCGCCTCCTCCCGCAACCCGCCCCGGCCGCCGATCCCGACGATGCCGTCGACGACGAGATCGGCCCGCGCGATCAACGCTTCGGCGGACCCGGACCCGGACCCGGACCTGCCCTCACCCCCGGTTCCGGACGCCGCGACCGCTCCGCCCGCCCGGCGCAACGCCGCCAGCCCCGCGCCGTGCGCGCGCTCCGGAGTGAGCAGTACGGCCGTCACGCCCGCCCCGCGCCGGGCCAGCCGAGCCCCGGCGTACAGGGCGTCGCCGCCGTTGTCCCCGCTTCCGACCAGCAGCACCACCCGGCTGCCGTACACCCGGCCGGCCACCCGCCCGAGCACCTCGGCGCAGGCGGCGGCGAGCCCGGCCGCGGCCCGGTGCATCAACACGCCCTCCGGCAGCCGTGCCATCAGCTCACGTTCGGCCGTCCTGACCATCTCCACGCTGTACGCAGTCCGCATGGAGTCGAGTGTTCCCCGCACGCGTGAACGTGCACGACCCCCGTCAATCCCGCAGGACCCCTCGACGCGCATGGGTCCACATCTCGAACACCGGCAACAACCCGCGGCTCGACCGGTACGGGGGCGCAGGCGAGCGGACGCGCACGCGGGTCCGGCCGCCGGGGGACCGAGCGGGGCGGGCGCCCTACCCCTCCGCGATCACCACCGCCGACGCGATCCCCGCGTCATGGCTGAGCGACACGTGCCACGACGTCACCCCCAGCTCCGCCGCCCGCGCCGCCACCGTCCCGCTGACCCGCAACCGCGGCCGGCCGCCCTCCTCGACGTACACCTCGGCGTCCGTCCAGTGCAGCCCCGCCGGCGCGCCGAGCGCCTTGGCCAGCGCCTCCTTCGCCGCGAACCGGGCGGCGAGCGAGGCGACGCCCCGGCGTTCCCCGCCGGGCAGCAGCAACTCGCTCTCCAGGAAGAGCCGCCGGGCCATGGCCGGCGTACGTTCCAGCGACAGGCCGAACCGCTCGACCTCGGCCACGTCGATCCCGACCCCGATGATGCTCATGCCGGGCACCCTAACGACCTTCGCGCGGCATCCGTGTTCTGCGGGGAAACCGGGTCCGGGGGCTCTGAGAGACTGTGGGCACGATGAGTGAGACAGCTGCTCGGCGGGACGCGGTGACGCGGGCCCGGGCCGAGATCGACCTGGCCGCCCTGCGGGCCAACGTCCGCGCCCTGCGCGAGCGGGCCCCCGGGGCGGCTCTCATGGCCGTCGTCAAGGCCGACGCCTACGGCCACGGCGCGATCCCGTGCGCCCGCGCGGCCGTCGCGGCGGGCGCGACCTGGCTGGGCACCGCCACGCCGCAGGAGGCCCTCGCGCTGCGCGCGGAGGCCGGGCTGCCGGACGACCTGCGGATCATGTGCTGGCTGTGGACACCGGGCGGTCCCTGGCGGGAGGCCGTCGAGGCCGCCCTCGACGTGTCCGTCAGCGCCTTGTGGGCGCTGGAGGAGGCCGTCGAGGCGGCACGGGCGGCCGGAAAGCCCGCGCGCGTGCAGCTGAAGGCCGACACCGGCCTCGGCCGGGGCGGCTGCCAGCCGGGCGAGGACTGGACCGAACTCGTCCGGGCGGCCCTGCGGGCCCAGGGCGAGGGACTGCTCCGCGTCACCGGGCTCTGGTCGCACTTCGCCCGCGCCGACGAGCCCGGGCACCCCTCGATCGCCGCCCAGCTCACCCGCTTCCGGGAGATGACGGCGTACGCGGAGGAGCGGGGCGTGCGCCCCGACGTGCGGCACATCGCCAACTCGCCGGCCACGCTCACCCTCCCCGAGACCCACCTGGACCTCGTACGCCCCGGCATCGCGATGTACGGCGTCTCGCCCAGCCCCGAGATCGGCGTCCCCGCCGACTTCGGGCTGCGCCCCGTGATGACGCTGTCCGCCTCGCTGGCCCTGGTCAAGCAGGTCCCCGGCGGCCACGGCGTCAGCTACGGGCACCACTACACCACCCCCGGCGAGACCACCCTCGGCCTCGTCCCCCTCGGCTACGCGGACGGCGTACCGCGCCACGCCTCCTCCACCGGCCCCGTCCTGGTCGACGGCAAGTGGCGCACGGTCGCGGGGCGGATCGCGATGGACCAGTTCGTCGTCGACCTGGGCGGGGACCGGCCGGCGGAGGGGACCGAGGCGGTGCTGTTCGGACCCGGCGACCGGGGCGAACCCACCGCCGAGGACTGGGCCCAGGCGGCGGGCACCATCGGCTACGAGATCGTCACCCGGATCGGTGCACGCGTCCCGCGCGTCTACGTCGACGAGTGACGCGCGTCCTCCCCCCGAGGGGCGGGCACGGCAGGTGCGGCGCGCCCGCCGTGCATGACGCGCGCGTTCAGGCGCATCAGAAGCTAGAGGGACATCCGCACAGCGGCCCGGCGAAGAGGAGCGGTACGTGAGCGAGAGCAACGCGGAGGCCGTCGCGGACGTCGCCGCCGCGGCCGTCGCCTCCGCCGCGGAGGCCGCCACCGAGGTCGCCGTCGGCGGCTGGCGCCGGGCGACCGGCATCGCCGGTGCCGCGGTAGGCGTGGTCGCGGCGGGCGCCGCGGCCGGCGTGGCGATAGAGCGGCTCACCGTCGGCCGCGGGATGCGCCAGAAGGCGCGGCTCGCACTCGACTCGGCGGGGCCGTACGGCGGACTGCGCGGCACCCCCGGCAGGGCGCACGCCGACGACGGCACCGAGCTGTACTACGAGGTCGACGACGTCGACCCGGAGACAGAGTCCGCGCTCACCCGGCGCCGCCGCCGGCTGTTCGGCCGCAAGGCGCCCGCTCCCGTGACCGTCGTCTTCAGCCACGGCTACTGCCTCAACCAGGACTCCTGGCACTTCCAGCGGGCGGCCCTCCGGGGTGTCGTCCGCACCGTGCACTGGGACCAGCGCAGCCACGGCCGGTCCGCGCGGGGCGTGTCCCAGGTGCGGGACGACCGGCCGGTCACCATCGAGGAACTGGGCCGCGACCTGAAGGCCGTCATCGACGCGGCCGTGCCCGAGGGCCCGATCGTGCTGGTCGGGCACTCCATGGGCGGGATGACGGTGATGGCCCTGGCCGACGCCTTCCCCGGCCTGGTCCGCGAGCGGGTCGTCGGCGTGGCCCTCGTCGGCACCTCCTCCGGGCGGCTCGGCGAGGTCAACTTCGGGCTGCCCGTGGCCGGTGTCAACGCGGTCCGGCGGGTGCTGCCGGGCGTGCTGAAGGCGCTGGGGCAGCGGGCCGAGCTGGTGGAGAAGGGGCGGCGGGCGACGGCGGACCTGTTCGCCGGGATCATCAAGCGGTACTCGTTCGCCTCGCGGGAGGTCGACCCGGCCGTGGCCCGCTTCGCCGAGCGGATGATCGAGTCGACGCCGATCGACGTGGTCGCCGAGTACTACCCGGCCTTCACCGACCACGACAAGACCGCGGCCCTCGCCCACTTCGCCGGCCTGCCGCTCCTGGTGCTGGCCGGGGTGCGGGACCTGGTCACGCCGAGCGAGCACAGCGAGGCGATCGCCGACCTGCTGCCGGAGGCGGAGCTGGTGCTCGTCCCCGACGCCGGGCACCTGGTGATGCTCGAACACCCCGAGCTGGTCACCGACCGCCTCGCCGACCTGCTCGCCCGCGTGGGAGCGGTGCCCGCAGCGGCTACCGTGGACGGCTATGGAAGCACCAGCACCAGCAGCAGCGCAGGGCCCGGCCGGGCCCGCTGAGTCCGCCCCCGACGTCGAGATCACCGTCACCTCCCCGGAGCAGATGCGGGAACTGGGCCGCACCCTCGCCGGACTGCTGCGCGCCGGTGACCTGCTCATGCTGAGCGGGGAACTGGGCGCGGGCAAGACGACGCTGACCCGGGGGCTCGGCGAGGGCATGGGCGTGCGCGGCGCCGTCACCTCCCCGACCTTCGTGATCGCCCGCGTGCACCCCCCGCTCGGCGACGGCCCGTCGCTCGTCCACGTCGACGCCTACCGGCTGTCGGGCGGTCTGGACGAGATGGAGGACCTCGACCTCGACGTCTCCCTGTCCGACTCGGTGATCGTGGTGGAGTGGGGCGAGGGCAAGGTCGAGGAGCTGACCGAGGACCGGTTGCGGCTCCGGATCGAGCGGGCCGTGGGCGACACCACCGACGAGGTGCGGCACGTGACGCTGACGGGCGTCGGTGAGCGCTGGGCCGCGGCGGACCTGAGCGCGCTGGCCGGCTGAGCCGGCGGCCGCCTCCGGGGAACGTTCCGACAGGACGTCGGCAAGATATTGCGTTCGGGGTCTTGCGCGTGGTCACATGGTACCCAGCTCGTAGTTAGGCATGCCTAACTACGCCCGCCCCCGACCTTCAGGAGGCGTCCATGTCGGAGACCGATCCGCAGGTCCGGCCGAGGCCGCAGTCGTCCGCGCTCGCCGGGGTGTCCATGCGGGACCTGCTCGCGTCCTGCGCCGCCGCGACGGTGATCTCGACGCCCCCGCCCGTGCCGGAGCCGCGCACGTGCCGGCCCGTCGGGGAGCACCGCGAGGCCGCCTGACCTCTGTGGCCTGGCCGGCCCGGGGCCGGGTCCGTGGGTCCCGGCTCCGGGCCCGCCCGGCCCGGGCTCCTGGCCTGCCCGGCGTCCGCCTAGGGCCTGCGCGATCCGGTGGCTGGAGGCTGCCCGGGGGCGTCCGGCCTCCGTCCGGTGCCCGCCCGCGGACCGGCCCGGTCCGGCCTGGTCCGGTCCGGACCCCGGTTCGTGCCCGGCGTCCGCCGGGTGCTGCGAGGCATCCGACCGGTGCCCGTCCGGTGCCCTGGTGTCCTGGCGCCCCGGCGTCTCAGGGAACGACGACGACCCGCTGCCCGATCGTCGCGAACTGCCACATCGCGTCGCCGTCCGGGCGGGTCTGCCGGATGCCGCCGGTGCGCTCGCCGGGGTCGGGCTTCGCCGTCGAGCCGTCCACCGCCGCGCTGAACCCGATGACCACGCCCTCGACACCGGCGAACCGCACGACGTGCTCGATCGGGATGCCGTCGGACCCGGTGACCCGGTTCGCACGGGACGTGACCGCGTAGGTGCCGGGTGCCGGGTCGACCGTACTGGGGGTGACCCTGAAGGTACGGGTGACCGTGCCGTCCGCGCCCACCAGCCACACCCGGTCGTCGTCCACCGAGTACACCACCCGCTCGCCCCGCCCGGACCCCGCGGGCAGGGCCTCCGGATGCCGCCGGTCACGGGGCGCCTTGGAGGCGCCGGGCGCGGGCGTGCCGGTCACGTGGCTCCGGCCGAGGTCGGCCGGGGCGCCGGCCGACGCCTGGTGGGCGAGTACGCCGATCGCCGCAAGAGCCGCCGCGGTGAGGCCGGTGACGAAACCGGCGCTGCTGCTTACCACTGCCGTCCACCTCGTCGTCGTACGTCGTACGTCGTGCGTCCGTTCCCGGCGACGGTAGCAGTACGTGAGCAGATGATCGCGGTGGGCGACGCGGCCGTACCGGACGCCGTGCCGGGCCCGCCGGCCGGGTGTGCCGGCCGGGTCCTGCGACCGGGCGTCCGACACGGGCCCCGCGGCGCCGTAGGCTGTTTGCGTGCTCTTGCTCGCTCTGGATACCGCCACGCCCGCCGTGACCGTCGCGCTGCACGACGGTACGGACGTCATCGCCTCGTCGAGCCAGGTGGACGCACGCCGGCACGGTGAGCTGCTGCTCCCCGCCGTCGACCGGGTGCTCGCCGAGGCCGGACTCCGGCTCGACGCCGTCACCGGCGTCGTCGCCGGCATCGGCCCCGGCCCGTACACGGGACTGCGCGTCGGCCTGATGACCGCGGACACCTTCGGGCTCGCGCTCGGTGTGCCCGTGCACGGCGTGTGCACGCTGGACGGCCTCGCCTACGCCGCCGACCTGCAGGGCCCCTTCGTGGTGGCGACCGACGCCCGCCGCAAGGAGGTCTACTGGGCCCGGTACGCCGACTCCCGCACCCGCCTCACCGACCCGGCGGTCGACCGGCCCGCCGACCTCGCCGAGCGGGTGGCCGGACTCCCCGCCGTGGGTGCCGGTGCGCTGCTGTACCCGGACACCTTCCCGAAGGCGCACGAACCCGAGCACGTCTCCGCCGCCGCCCTCGCGTGCCTGGCCGCCGAGAAGCTCGCGGCGGGCGAGGAACTGCCCGCGCCCCGGCCGCTGTACCTGCGCCGGCCCGACGCCCAGGTCCCCAAGAACTACAAGGTGGTCACCCCCAAGTGACCGGAGCGACCGAGCCCGTGACCCCGACCGTGCACGCCGAACTGCGCGAGATGCGCTGGTGGGACATCGACCCCGTGCTCCGGATGGAGCGGGAGCTGTTCCCGGAGGACGCCTGGTCGCGGGGGATGTTCTGGTCCGAGCTGGCCCACGCGCGCGGCCCCGGGGCGACCCGGCGCTATCTCGTCGCCGAGCAGGACGGCGGGGTCGTCGGCTACGCGGGCCTGGTCACCTCCGGGGAGCAGGCCGACGTGCAGACCATCGCCGTCGCCCGCGAGCACTGGGGCACCGGCCTCGGTGCGCGGCTGCTGACCGAACTGCTGCGGGCGGCGACCGCCTTCGAGTGCACCGAGGTGCTGCTGGAGTGCCGCGTGGACAACACCCGCGCGCAACGCCTCTACGAACGCTTCGGCTTCGAGCCCATCGGCTTCAGACGCGGCTACTACCAGCCGGGGAACGTGGACGCCCTGGTGATGCGCCTGACCGATCCTTCCACCTCCGTACCGGGAACCGAACGAGGAACCGACAACCATGGCTGACTCACGCGACGAGCCTCTCGTGCTGGGGATCGAGACCTCCTGCGACGAGACCGGCGTCGGCGTCGTCCGCGGCACCACCCTGCTGGCCGACGCCATCGCGTCCAGCGTCGACGAGCACGCCCGCTTCGGCGGGGTCGTCCCGGAGGTGGCGAGCCGCGCCCACCTGGAGGCGATGGTCCCCACCATCGAGCGCGCCCTGAAGGAGGCGGGGGTCACCGCCCGCGACCTCGACGGCATCGCCGTCACCGCGGGACCCGGACTCGCCGGCGCCCTGCTGGTCGGCGTCTCGGCCGCGAAGGCGTACGCCTACGCCCTCGGCAAGCCCCTCTACGGCGTCAACCACCTCGCCTCGCACATCTGCGTCGACCAGTTGGAGCACGGCCCGCTGCCCGAGCCGACGATGGCGCTGCTGGTCTCCGGCGGGCACTCCTCGCTGCTGCTGTCGGCGGACATCACCTCCGACGTCCGCCCGATGGGCGCCACCATCGACGACGCGGCCGGCGAGGCCTTCGACAAGATCGCCCGCGTACTGAACCTGGGCTTCCCCGGCGGCCCCGTCATCGACCGGTACGCGCGCGAGGGCGACCCGAACGCGATCGCCTTCCCGCGCGGGCTCACCGGGCCGCGCGACCCGGCGTACGACTTCTCCTTCTCCGGGCTGAAGACGGCCGTGGCCCGCTGGATCGAGGCCAGGCGGGCGGCGGGGGAGGAGGTGCCGGTGCGGGACGTGTCGGCCTCCTTCCAGGAGGCGGTGGTGGACGTGCTCACCCGCAAGGCGGTGCGGGCCTGCAAGGACCAGGGCGTCGACCACCTGATGATCGGCGGTGGCGTGGCCGCCAACTCCCGGCTGCGGGCCCTGGCCCAGGAGCGGTGCGAGGCGGCCGGCATCCGGCTGCGGGTGCCGCGGCCCAAGCTGTGCACGGACAACGGCGCGATGGTGGCGGCGCTCGGCGCGGAGATGGTCGCCCGCAACCGGGCCGCCTCCGACTGGGACCTCTCGGCGGACTCGTCGCTGCCGGTGACGGAACCGCACGTGCCGGGTCGCGGCCACCCGCACGGCCACGGCCACGACCACGCTCATGACCATGACCACGTCCACGAGATCAGCAAGGAGAACCTGTACTCGTGACGGTCGCGCTGATGTGGGAGGCGCGGGCCGTGCCCGGCCGGGGCGAGGAACTGCTGGCCTGGGTCCGCGCGCAGCCGCTCGGCGGCACGCCCCTGCGCAGGGAGGTCCTGCGCGCCCCGCAGGACCGGGTCCTCGTCATCACCTGGTGGGACGCCGCCTACGACGCCGAGCTGCCGGAGCTTCCCGAGCCGGACGGGGAGCTGGTCACGCGGACGGTGCACCGGTGGCGCTTCGAGTCGGTGGCCGCGGACTGACCGGGGAGGTCACCGCCCAGACCGTCAGACCGCCAGACCGCCAGACCGCCAGACCGCCCAGACCGCCAGACCGCCTGGCGGCTCGGGTGGCCCGGGTGGCGCCCCCTCCCTGAAGCGGGCACATGCGATGCGACTCCGGTTCGAATGTTTCGCATCGAAAAGCGAATGATCCGGGAGATCGTGGACCGCTGGAGACTGCGCCGGGAAGGCCCGCAGGGTTACGATCGCCGCCATGACATCCCCGCAGCCCGCTGAAACCCGGACACCAAAGCGGTCCGCCCAGAGCGCGACCCTCGCCGAGATCGCGCGCGAGGCCGGTGTGTCGGCGCCGACTGTTTCGAAGGTCCTCAACGGCCGCGCCGACGTCGCCCCCGCGACCCGGGCCCGCGTGGAGGAGTTGTTGCGCGTCCACGGTTACCGGCGCAGGCGCGCCGAGGCGACCCGCTCGCCCCTGATCGACCTGGTCTTCCACGAGCTGGAGAGCGCCTGGGCGATGGAGGTCATCCGCGGCGTGGAGAACGTGGCGCGGGACACGGGGCTCAGCGTCGTCCTCTCCGAGAGCGCGGGACGCCTCACCCCCGGCCGTTCCTGGGCCGACCAGGTCGCCGCCCGCCGTCCGCACGGCGTGATCCTCGTCCTGTCCGGCCTCGACGAGCCCCAGCGGGCGCTCCTCACCAGCCGCTCCATCCCGTTCGTGGTGATGGACCCGGCCGGCGACCCGGGCGCCGACGTGCCGTCCATCGGCGCCACCAACTGGCAGGGCGGGCTCGCCGCCACCCGGCACCTCGTCGAACTGGGCCACACCCGCATCGGCGCGATCAGCGGGCCCACCCGGATGATGTGCAGCCGCGCCCGGGTGGACGGCTACCGGGCCGCCCTGGAGACGGCCGGGCTGCCGGTCGACCCGGAGCTGATCACGACCGGCGACTTCCACCACGAGACGGGTTACCGGCAGGGCCTGAACCTGTTGCGCCGTCCCGACCGGCCGACCGCGGTCTTCGCCGGCAACGACCTCCAGGCGCTCGGCCTGTACGAGGCCGCGCGCGAGCTGGGGCTGCGCATCCCGCAGGACCTCAGCGTGGTCGGGTTCGACGACCTGCCGGTGGCCCGCTGGGTGGGGCCGCCGCTGACGACCGTGCGGCAGCCGCTCATGGAGATGGCCGAGGCGGCGGCCCGGCTGGTCCTGGACCTCGGACGCGACGACGGCTCCCCGGCGGCGACCCGGGTGGAACTGGCCACCAGCCTGGAGGTGCGCAGCAGTACGGCACCGCCCGCCGCCTGACCGGGACGGGCCGACGCGCACCGGGCGAAACTTTCGACGACTTCGACGGCGTCCCCGCCTCGACGGCACCCCGCCCCCGCCCTGCTTGCTCGCACCCGGCACGAACGGCGGGCGGACGACTGCGGACTCGGGCCCGTGATCGGGGCCCGCGACCCGGGTCCGTGATCCGGGTCCCGATCGGGGCCCGCGACCCGGGCCTGTGACCTGCGGGAACCGCCGCGCCGTAAGAAAACCGGAAAATTCACGAGAGGCTGTCGATCCACGGCCCTCCCGTTCGACGTACGGGGTGAGAGACCGGGAAGGACCCGGTCCCCGACCCCGACCCCGAGGAGCCACCATGCCCCGCTACCTGTCGCTGATCCGGATCGAGGAGAACGACGCCCTCTCCGGCGGCCCCAGCCCCGAGCTGGTCCAGCGCATGGAGACGCTGATGGAGGAGATGACGAAGGCCGGTGTCCTGCTGGACACCGCCGGGCTGGCCCCGACCGCCCAGGGCACCCGCGTCCACTACGAGGGCGGGCGGCTGTCGGTCACCGACGGGCCCTTCACCGAGACCAAGGAGGTCGTCGGCGGATACTCGCTCCTGCAGGCCAAGGACATGGCCGAGGCGGTCGAGTGGACCAAGCGCTTCCTCAAGGTGCACGAGGAGCACTGGACGGTGACCTGCGAGGTGCGGGAGCTGATGGAGGGCTGAGTTCCGCTTTGCCGCGGAGGCCGGAGGGTGTTCCATGGTGGGCTGTGGAACCACAGCTCACCGAGGCCCTCGAAACCGTCTTCCGCCTGGAGTCGCCCCGCGTCATCGCCGGCGTCGCCCGCCTGGTCCGGGACGTCGGCATCGCCGAGGAACTCACGCAGGACGCCCTGGTCGCGGCCCTGGAGCAGTGGCCGCGCGACGGGGTGCCCGACCGTCCGGGCGCCTGGCTCATGGCCACCGCCCGGCGCCGCGCCGTCGACCTGATCCGGCGCCGGGAGACCTACGCCCGCAAGCTCGCGGAGATCGGCCGCGACCTGCCCGCCGCGGCGGAGCCGCCCGAGGAGCCCGCCGACCCCGAGGACATCGACGACGACCTGCTGCGGCTGGTCTTCACCGCCTGCCACCCCGTGCTGTCCGCCGAGGCCCGCATCGCCCTCACCCTGCGCCTGGTCGGCGGCCTGGCCACGCCCGAGATCGCCCGTGCCTTCCTGGTCCCGGAGCCGACGGTCGCGCAGCGCATCGTGCGCGCCAAACGCACCCTGGCCGCGAAGAACGTCGCCTTCGAGGTGCCCTACGGCCCGGACCGGGCGGCCCGTCTCGGCTCGGTCCTGGAGGTCGTCTACCTCATCTTCAACGAGGGCTACGCGGCCACCGCCGGCGACGACTGGCTCCGCCCGGCCCTGTGCGAGGACGCCCTGCGGCTGGCCCGGGGGCTCTGCGCCCTGATGCCGAAGGAACCCGAGGTGCACGGCCTGACCGCCCTGCTGGAGTTCCAGGCGTCCCGCACCGCCGCCCGCACCGGCCCGGACGGCGTGCCGGTACTCCTCGGGGACCAGAACCGCCGCCGCTGGAACCGCATGCTCATCGCCCGCGGCGTCACCGCCCTCGACCGTGCCCGCACCACCGGTTCCGGTGCCCCGGGCCCGTACGTCCTCCAGGCCGCGATCGCCGCCTGCCACGCGACGGCGTTCACGTACGAGGAGACCGACTGGCCGCGCATCGCCACGCTGTACGGCCTGCTCGCGGCCCGGGCCCCCTCCCCGGTCGTCGAACTCAACCGCGCGGTCGCCGTGTCGATGGCCGAGGGCCCGGCCCCCGCACTCGCCCTCGTCGACGCCCTCGCGGCCGAACCCGCCCTGCGCGACTACCACCTGCTCCCGAGCGTCCGAGGCGACCTCCTGCTGCGCCTCGGCCGCACCGCCGAGGCACGCACGGCGTTCGAGCGCGCCGCGTCCCTGGCCCGCAACGAACGCGAACGCGAACTACTGGCACGCCGGGCGAAGGAGTGCGCCTGACGCCCGGCCCGCCGGGTGGGGGCGCGTCAGGCCCGGTCCGAGGAGTGGGAGGCGCCTGACGCCCGGCCCGCCGGGTGGGGGGGGCGCATCAGGCCCGGCCCGCCGGGTGGGGGGCGCATCAGGCCCGGTCCGCGAGGTGGGGGCGTGCGCCTGAGGCCCG
This sequence comes from Streptomyces sp. JK94, assembly GCF_053613315.1. Taxonomy (NCBI): domain Bacteria; kingdom Bacillati; phylum Actinomycetota; class Actinomycetes; order Kitasatosporales; family Streptomycetaceae; genus Streptomyces; species Streptomyces sp. JK94. The sequence goes on from NZ_JBSICH010000015.1 coordinate 249,622, forward strand.
GCTTGCCGAGGGGGCGTGCGTCCGAGGTCCGCTCGCCGGGCGGAGGCGTGCGCCTGAGGCCCGGTCCGCCAGGCGGAGGAGCGGGCCCATGTCCGGTCCGCCGGGCGGAGAGGCGTGCCTATGTCCGGTCCGCCGGGCGGAGAGGCGTGCCTATGTCCGGTCCGCCGGGTGCCCGATCAGCATCGTCGGAGCCCCCGCGACGCGGGTCATGAACACCGTCGCCGCGTTCGGCCCCTGGGGCTTCACCTTGCGCCGCAGCTCCTCCGGCTCGACCGCCGAGCCCCGCTTCTTCACGGTCAGGTTGCCGACCCGGCGCTCCCGCAGCAGCGCCTTCAGCTTCTTGACGTTGAAGGGCATCCGGTCGGTGATCTCGTACGCGGTGGCGTACGGCGTCGGCCGCAGCTCGTCCGCGGTGACGTAGGCGATCGTCGCGTCGAGCAGCCCGCCGCCGACCTGCTCGGCGACCTCGGCGACCAGGTGGGCGCGGATGACGGCGCCGTCCGGCTCGTACAGGTACCGTCCGGGCGTGCGGACCGCCGGGTCGGGCAGACCGGTGCCGAGCACGGTGCGGGGCCCCGGCAGCAGCGTGGCGCCCACGGCCCCGGGTGCGGTGCCGAACCACAGCACCGCCTCCTTCACGTCCCCGCCGTCGGAGATCCACTCGGCCTCGGCGTCCTTCGGCACCGCGTCGTGCGGAATCCCGGGCGCGACCTTCAGCGCGGCGGCGCGAGAGGCCGCACGGGCCGCCCCGACCGCCCAGGACAGCGGCGGCGAGTAGGCCTCGGGGTCGAAGACGCGGCCCCGCCCGCCCCGCCGCGCCGGGTCGACGAACACGGCGTCGTACCCGGCGGTGTCCACCTCGGTGACATCCGCCTCGCGCACCTCGATCAACTCGGCCAGCCCCAGCGCCTCGGCGTTGGCACGGGCCGCCGCGGCCGTCGCCGGGTCCCGGTCCACGGCCAGCACCCGGATGCCCGCGCGGGCCAGCGCCACCGCGTCGCCGCCGATCCCGCAGCACAGGTCGGCGACGGAGGCCACGCCCAGGGCCGACATCCGCCCGGCCCGGTACGCGGCCACACTCGCCCGCGTCGACTGCTCGACCCCGTCGGGCGTGAAGAACATCCGCCCGGCGTCCTCGGCCCCGAACTTCGCCACCGCCCGCTGCCGCAGCCGCGCCTGTCCGAGCGCCGCCGACACCAGCTCGGCGGGGTGCGTGCGCCGCAGCCGGGTGGCGACCGCCAGCTCCCGCGCGGGGTCGGTGCCGCGCACCTCGTCGAGGAGGGCGCGGCCCTCGGGGGTGAGCAGGGCGAGGAGGGCGTCGAGGTCGTTCACCGGGACATTGTGGGCCAGTCGGTGGACGGTGTGCCTCCGGTGCGGTGTCGGGCGGGGTCCGACGGCCGGGGACTGCGAGGATCCGGCACCATGCGAGCAGTCGTACAAACTGACAAAAGCCGGATGTTCAGGGCTTTCCGGTCGCCCTCCCCGGGGCTCCGGATGCGCGGCGGTGTCGCCGCCCTCGTCGTCGCCGCCCTCGCCTCCGGCTGTGCGCAGGACGCCTCCGAGATGGAGGGCGCCGCCGGGCAGCAGCCCCTGCGGGCCCCCGAGGCCCGGGCGCTCGACGCCTACGCGTCCAAGCTGCGCGCGGCCCAGGCCGCCCGGGCCGCCGCCGCCAAACGCTGGAACCTGAAGAGGGTCCCGCTGGCGGCCCCGCCGCCGCCCGCGAAGAAGCCGCGGATCAAGGCGCGCAAGGGCTTCGAGGTGAGGGGCCAGGAGAACCTCCCGCCGGTCTTCACCTCGGTCCCCACCGAGGAGAGGATCGTCTTCCTCACCATCGACGACGGCGCCGAGAAGGACCCGGCGTTCCTGCGGATGATGAGCGAGCTGAAGATCCCGTACACCGCCTTCCTCAGCGACTACCTGGTGAAGGAGGACTACGGCTACTTCAAGAAGATGCAGGACCGGGGCGTCACCCTCAACAACCACACCCTGAACCACCCCTACCTGCCCGGCCTGTCCTACGCCGGGCAGAAGCGCGAGATCTGCGGCATGCAGGACGTGATCGAGAAGCGCTACGGCACCCGCCCGACCCTCTTCCGCCCGCCCTACGGCAACTACGACCGCGACACCCTGCGGGCGGCCAAGGCCTGCGGCATCGCGTACGTCCCGATCTGGAACGAGGAGGTCTTCGCCGACCACTGGGACTACCGCGAGTGGGACCGGGAGATCCACCCCGGCGACATCGTCCTCAGTCACTTCCGGGGCGAGGACGACTGGGACGGCACCATGCGCGACATGGTCCGCGCGTTCCTCGACAAGGTCACCGCCGAGGGATACGCGGTGGCCCGGCTGGAGGACTACCTGTGAGGCGCGGGCGGCTCCGGCCGGCCGGGGCCGCCCTGGCCGCCGTACTCCTCACCGGCTGCGCCCAGTTCGCCGGCCCCGCGCAGCACCCGGCGGCCGGCGAGCCCGCCCAGGGCGGCGACCGGGAGCGGAACCTGCCGCCCGTCGTGGACCACGTCCGCACCACCGACCCGGTCGTCTTCCTCACCTTCGACGACAGCGCCGAGCGGGACCCGGGCCTCACCGCCCTGATCCGCGAACGGCGCCTCCCGGTCACCCTGTTCCTCACCGACACGGTCGCCGGACCGGCCTACGGCCACTTCGCCCGGCTGCGCTCGGTCGGCGCGAGCCTGCAGAACCACACCCTCGACCACCGCTCCCTGCGCGGCCTGCCCCACGCGGGCCAGCGCGCCGAGATCTGCGGCCAGCAGACCAAGCTCGCGTCCCGCTTCGGCGTCCGCCCCCACCTCCTCCGCCCGCCCTACGGCACGTACGACACCACGACCCTGCGCGCCGCCGCCGGCTGCGGCGTCACGGCGGTCGTCCTGTGGCGGGCGGCCCTGAACGCCGACGGCGACCTCACCTACACCCGCGGCGAGCGCCGCCTCCACCCCGGTGACATCGTGACCGTCGACCCGGACCACCCCACGGGCCGGGGACTGGGCGCGCGCACGGCACGTTTGCTGGAGACGATCGAGGAGCAGGGGCTGAGGGTGGGACGCCTGGAGGACTACCTCTGACCGGTGACTCCGGCCGGTCCCGTTCAGCCCGTCCGTCGTTCGCAGCCCGCAGCCCGCAGCCCGCAGCCCGCAGCCCGCAGCCCGCAGCCCGAGGAGGAGGCCGCCCGAGGAGGGGCCGCCCGAGGAGGGGCCGCCCGGGCCGAAAGCCGGGGTCCCGGAGGCGGCTGCCCCGGCGAGTTCCGGCCCGGAGAGCGGCGTCTCACGGCACCGGCGGCCACGGGAAATCCCGCCACGCGCCGCCGGCATTGGCACTCCGCTTGACCGAGTGCTAATCGCGGTCATAGTCTCGGGTCTGGCACTCCCCACTGGAGAGTGCCAACACAGCGACGGGCAGGTCCGGCACCCGCGACGACGGATCGACCTGGTCGCCACCTCAGACAGTTAACCCCGTGAGATCTCCGAAGGGGGAGGTCGGATCGTGACGACCGCCAGCTCCAAGGTTGCCATCAAGCCGCTCGAGGACCGCATTGTGGTCCAGCCGCTCGACGCCGAGCAGACCACGGCTTCGGGCCTGGTCATTCCGGACACCGCCAAGGAGAAGCCCCAGGAGGGCGTCGTCCTGGCCGTGGGCCCGGGCCGCTTCGAGGACGGCAACCGTCTTCCGCTCGACGTCACCGTCGGCGACGTCGTGCTCTACAGCAAGTACGGCGGCACCGAGGTGAAGTACAACGGCGAGGAGTACCTCGTCCTCTCGGCCCGCGACGTGCTCGCGATCGTCGAGAAGTAGTTCACCGAAGTACCTGGCTTTTCAGCTGCGCCCCTGGCTCCCGCGACCATTAAAAAGCCGGGCGCCCGGGGCGCAGTGCCGTATAACCCCAAGACTTTCCGGAAGAGGGCTCACGCTCCCATGGCGAAGATCCTGAAGTTCGACGAGGACGCCCGTCGCGCCCTCGAGCGCGGCGTCAACAAGCTTGCCGACACGGTCAAGGTGACGATCGGCCCCAAGGGCCGCAACGTCGTCATCGACAAGAAGTTCGGCGCCCCGACCATCACCAACGACGGTGTCACGATCGCCCGCGAGGTCGAGATCGAGGACCCGTACGAGAACCTCGGCGCGCAGCTGGTGAAGGAGGTGGCGACCAAGACCAACGACATCGCGGGTGACGGTACGACCACCGCCACCGTGCTGGCCCAGGCGCTGGTCCGCGAGGGCCTGCGCAACGTCGCCGCGGGTGCCTCCCCGGCGCTGCTGAAGAAGGGCATCGACGCGGCCGTCGCGGCCGTGTCCGAGGACCTCCTCGCCACCGCCCGCCCGATCGACGAGAAGTCCGACATCGCCGCCGTGGCCGCGCTGTCCGCCCAGGACCAGCAGGTCGGCGAGCTCATCGCCGAGGCGATGGACAAGGTCGGCAAGGACGGTGTCATCACCGTCGAGGAGTCCAACACCTTCGGTCTGGAGCTGGACTTCACCGAGGGCATGGCCTTCGACAAGGGCTACCTGTCGCCGTACTTCGTGACGGACCAGGAGCGCATGGAGGCCGTCCTCGACGACCCCTACATCCTCATCAACCAGGGCAAGATCTCCTCCATCGGGGACCTGCTGCCGCTGCTGGAGAAGGTCATCCAGGCGGGCGCCTCGAAGCCGCTGCTGATCATCGCCGAGGACCTGGAGGGCGAGGCCCTCTCCACCCTCGTCGTGAACAAGATCCGCGGCACCTTCAACGCGGTCGCGGTCAAGGCCCCCGGCTTCGGCGACCGCCGCAAGGCGATGCTGCAGGACATGGCCGTCCTCACCGGCGCCACGGTCATCTCCGAGGAGGTCGGCCTCAAGCTCGACCAGGTCGGCCTCGAGGTGCTCGGCACCGCCCGCCGCATCACCGTCACCAAGGACGACACCACGATCGTCGACGGTGCCGGCAAGCGTGACGAGGTCGACGGCCGGATCGCGCAGATCAAGGCCGAGATCGAGTCCACGGACTCCGACTGGGACCGCGAGAAGCTCCAGGAGCGCCTCGCGAAGCTGGCCGGCGGCGTGTGCGTGATCAAGGTCGGCGCCGCCACCGAGGTGGAGCTGAAGGAGCGCAAGCACCGTCTGGAGGACGCCATCTCCGCGACCCGCGCCGCGGTCGAGGAGGGCATCGTCTCCGGTGGTGGCTCCGCGCTGGTCCACGCCGTCAAGGTCCTCGAGGGCAACCTCGGCAAGACCGGCGACGAGGCCACCGGTGTCGCGGTCGTCCGCCGCGCCGCCGTCGAGCCGCTGCGCTGGATCGCCGAGAACGCCGGCCTGGAGGGTTACGTCATCACCTCCAAGGTCGCCGAGCTCGACAAGGGCCAGGGCTTCAACGCCGCCACCGGCGAGTACGGCGACCTGGTCAAGGCCGGCGTCATCGACCCGGTGAAGGTCACCCGCTCCGCCCTGGAGAACGCCGCCTCCATCGCCTCCCTCCTCCTGACGACCGAGACCCTGGTCGTCGAGAAGAAGGAAGAGGAAGAGCCGGCCGCCGCGGGCCACGGCCACGGCCACGCCCACTGAGCGCTGCGCTGAGCTGACGGTGCCCAGCCCCCTGCGGGGGCTGGGCATCCTCGCTTGTGGTGCCGGGTTCGCGTCTGCCCCGGAGGGTTCGGCACCGGGTGCGGCGGCGTGGGGCTTGCTCGCGCAGTTCCCCGCGCCCCCTTACAGGGCGATCCCCCTGACGAACCTCACAGGCTCCGCGAGAGCCGCCCGGGCCCCCTCCTCGTCCGTCAGGCGGGCCGCGAGGGTGGCCTCCGCAAGGCGAGGGGGGAGGGCTTCGGCGAACTTCAGGCCGCGGACCGCGCCGGGGTCCACCTCGGGCAGGGTGAGACCCGCCTCGGCATCCGCAACCGCCGCCCGCCACGACGGCGCGGTCACGTCGTCGCGCAGTCGCACGAACCGGTCGTCGACGAGCCGGTGACGCAGAACGACCGACGGCAGGGAGGCGGCGAGGGTGGCGTTCGCCCGATGGCCGGCAAAGGTCCACCAGCGCACGTCTTTGGCTCCGCGACGGGTGATGACGGTGCCCGCCGGATGCACCACGTCCACGTGGTTCTCGCGGGCCTCCGCCAGTCCGGCCTTCGCCCGGCGGGTCAGGACCACGGGCGGGTCGTCGCCGAGCAGCACGTCCCGCACGGCGCGGGCCAGCGTGAAGGACCGGACGCGATGTGCCCCCGAGCCGCTCCACTTGGCGCGTCCGCCCTCGTCCACTGGTTCCACGAAGCAGCGCCTGCGCCGCCAGTCGATGTAGGTCACCAGCCAGCTGCGGCCGGCCAGCAGTAGCTTGCGCGGGCCGTCGGTCTCCTCGGTGAGCAGGTCGGGATCGGTGCGCCCGATCTCCGTCCGCCCGCTGAGCACGGTGAATTCGGGGGGCGCGGTGAACGAGGCCGTCAGGTTCATGAAGTGCCGGTGGCCGAACCGGCGTTCGGCCTCCGGCCCGATGAACAGCGTGCCCGAGTCCCGCTCCAGGTAGCCCTGTTCCACCAGATGCCGTACGACCGGTTCGGCGGCGGTGCCGAACGGGTCGAGGCCGCCCCACCACTCCTGCCACAGGTTCTCTCCGACCCGGTGCTCCTGAAGGCAGAGCGCGAGAAGCTGTTGGGCCACGAGGTGTCGCGGCTCACCCGGTGGGGTCACCGGTTCGACCCAGCCACGCGACCAGGCCAGGAGCAGTGCGGTGGCGGCCAGGAGACCCTCGTCGTCCAGGGCGAGGAAGAGGCAGTTGCGACGGGTGCCGTGACGCCGCCCGGTGCGGCCGAGGCGTTGCAGGAAGGAGGCCACGGTGGCGGGCGCGTCGAGCTGGACGACGCGGTCGAGGTCGCCGACGTCGATGCCTAGTTCCAGGGTGCTCGTCGATACGATCACGCAGTCCCGGGCCTCCCCGAAGGCCTGCTCGGCCCGCCGTCGTTCGTCGGTGGAGAGCGAGGCGTGGGAGAGGAACGTGGTGACGCCCCGGAGCCGGAGCTGCTCGCCCAGCTCCTCGACCGTTCGCCTGCTCTCGCAGAACACCAAGCGCTTCTCGCCCCGGTGCAGGGCCGCGATCACCGTTGCCGCGTTGGCCACCGATCCGACGTAGTCCAGTTCCACATCGCACGACGGCGGGTCCGCCGGAGCCGATCGCTCGGGACCGGGGAGCGTCACTCCGGGGGAGATGACCCGTCCGGGCCGCTCGCCGCGTCCGGACCCTTGAAGCCAGGCGAGCAGTTCCCGGGGGTTGCCGACGGTGGCGGACAGTCCCACTCGCTGGACCGGCCGTCCCACGAGCCGCTGGAGTCGTTCCAGTACGGCGAGCAGGTGCCAGCCCCGGTCGTCACCCGCGAAGGCGTGCACCTCGTCGACCACGACGCTGTGCAGCCCGGAGAAGAACGCCCGATGGTCCACATGAGTGCTGACCAGCATCGCCTCCAGCGACTCCGGCGTGGTCAGCAGGACGTCCGGGCGCTGCGCCAGGATGCGGCGGCGTCGGCTGCTCGCGACGTCCCCGTGCCACAGCTCCGTCGTCCGGCCCACCCAGCCCGCGTACGTCTCCAGCCTCGGGCACAGGTTGTTCAGCAGTGCCTTGAGCGGCGTGACGTAGAGGATGCCGGTGCCCTTCCACCCCTGCCGCTGGGCACGGGTCAGCAACGGGAAGGCTGCGGCCTCGGTCTTGCCGCCGGCCGTGGGGGCCAGCAGCACGGCGTCCTGGCCCGCCAGCAGTGGACCGATGGCTTCCTGTTGGAGGGGCCGCAGGGAGCGCCAGCCGAGCGTGTTGACGATGTGATGCGTGAGGATCGGATCGAGCAGGTCCAGCGCGTCGGCGCTCACGGCAGCTCCAGGTCCACGTCCCCGGCGCTCGCGGCCGCGTTGCGCTCCACCTCGTCCAGTTCCGCGGCCCTGACCGTCAGCGTGTAGTGGGCGCGGGGGTCGAAGTCACCGAACGTGTCGACCCGGTCGAGGACGTCGGCCACCAGCTTGCGCAGATAGAGTCGGGGGGCGATACCGGCCTTCCCGCCCAGCGAGCCGGTGACGGCTCGGGCCAGTTCGTCGAGGTACGCGTCGTCGGCACGCTCGGCGACCCGCTCGGGGTAGTGGGCCGTGGCCTCGTACACCCGGCGTACCTTGCGGCCCAGGTCGCCGAGGGAGGCGAGGTCGAAGCCGGGCAGGCGGAGCTGGACGGCGCGGGGGGAGTCGAAGCGGGGATCGGTGCTGAAGTCCGTCGCCAGCCGCTGGGCGAGCGGCGCGAGGCGCTGTACGCCCTGCTGCCCGTCGTAGAAGGCCGGGGTGCCGGTGATGACGAGGAACAGTCCGGGGAAGCGGCCGGCGTCGATCTCGTCCAGGAGCTGACGCAGCGCGTTCAGGGATTTCTCCCGCACGTCACCGCGCACCCGCTGCAGCGTCTCCACCTCGTCCAGGACGAGGAGGAGCCCCGGGTGCCCGCAGTCCCGCAGCACCGTCAGCAGTCCCTGGAGGAATCCGAGCGCGGCGAAGTGGTCGAGGTCGCCGCGTACTCCGGCCGCTCGCTTGGCACCGGCGGCCACGGACTTCTGCCCGCCGAGCCAGGCGATCAGTGCTTCGGCGCGGGCGCCGTCGCCGGCGGCGACCGCCGTACGGTAGCCGCGGAGCGCCGCCGAGAAGGCGGGCGTGGTGCGCGCCACCCCCGTCAGGCGCAGCTCCAGCAGCTCGTCGACGGCACGTCCCAGCGCGGCTTCGTCGTCCTCGTCCGCCTCGCCGGCGGCGAGGACCTCCTCCTCCAGCGCGTAGAACCAGGAGTCGATCACCGCGCGCAGGGCGGACGGGGGGTGCGTGGACGTCGTCAGCCGTTCCGTGAGCCGGCGGTAGACGGTCTCCAGGCGGTGCAGCGGCGTTTCCGTCTCGGAGATCTGCACCTCGCTGACGGCCAGCCCGCGCCGCTTGGCGCGCTCGGCGAGCCAGCGGGCGAAGAAGGTCTTCCCCGAGCCGTACTCGCCCCGCAGGGCGTGGAACGCCGAGCCGCCGCGGGCGGCCGTGGCGAGGTCGTCGTCCAGCGCGTCGGCGAAGCGGTCGAGCCCGACCGCGAACAGTCCGAGGCCCTGCTGCGGCACGGTGCCCCGGCGCAGCGCGTCGACGACGTCCCGGGCGCGGGCGGCACTGATCCCGGGGCCGTCGGACCGGGGGAGGGCGTTCACTGTGCGTCACCTTCCGGGAACTGCTGCCGCAGCAGCTCCCTGTCGAGCTGGACGGTGCGTCCGGACTCGATCAGCTGCAACACGGGATAGCCGTCGATGTTGAGCAGTCGTTCGAGCATGGTGACGAACCGCTGCGGGTTGCGTTCCGACTTGCCGGTGGCGGACTGGGCGGCCGAGGCCACGGCGGCCGGGGAGAGTTTGCCACCCGCGTCGAGCAGCGCGTCGAGCGCGGCGGCGACGGCCGTACCGCTCGGTGCGTTCCGTACGAACTCGCGCTGTACCTCGTACGGCTTGCTGCGCACGGTCCGCTCACCGGGCGTGCCGTGTCCCGGCCGCGGGAAGAGCCCTTCGGGCTGCGGCTGTCGTGCCCGTGCGTCCTTGCCGCGCGGAGCCGCTGCGGGCTTGAGCGGCTGCGTCGTCTCGTGTCCTTCCCGCCACCAGTCGGGAGCGGTGTTCTCCGCGGGCAGGGCCGTCCAGCCGGCCGGGATCTCGCTGCCCGCCGGAACGAACGCCAGGACGGGAACCGTGACCTCGGCGAGCGAGGCACCGCCGTGGTAGCCGGCCTGACGGGCGGTGTACCGCACGTCCTCGCGCCAGGCGGCGGTGATGCGCCCGCCCGGGGCCAGCACGCGTGGCCCGGACAGTTCGACCTCGCCGGGCCGGGCCGGGCCGGTGCGCCACCGGGCTCCCTGCACGCCTTCGGCGGCGGTGGGTCCGGTGTGCCGGGGGCTGCGGTCGACAACGTGTCCGTGGTCGGAGACGAGCAGGACGGGCCGGCCGGCGCCGAGGGCGGCGTCGAGCAGGTCGGTCAGCTTGGCGATGTCCGACGGGCGCCACCGGGCACGCCCGTTGTCGCGTCCGTCGGCGAGTGCGTCGTCGATCGTGTTGACGATCACTCCGACGATGGCGCGTTCGTCGGCGAGCGCACCGAGTAGTTCGGGTGCGAGCCGGTGTCCGGCGGTCCCTTCGTAACCGCCCTTGTGGAAGAGGACCGCGTCACGGTGCCGCTTCTTCCAGAACGCGGTGAATCCGGAGCGTTCCGCGTCCTGTCCGCCTTCGGTCGGGGCGCCGCACAGCAGTGAGGTCCGGCTGAGCCGCGTCACCGTGGGCAGCATCGCCACGGCGGCGAGCCGGCCGGGACGGCGGCCCGTCGGCGCGGTCGGGACGATCTCGGTCCAGGTCCGCCGGTCCAGACCGGCGGCGAGTTCGACGGCTACGTCGGCGCTCATGCCGTCCAGGACCAGGATCAGCGGCCGGCCGCCGTCCCGGGCGAGCGGCGCGGCTGCTTCCGCCAGTACGTCCTCGATGAGCAGGGCCCCGTCCGGCGCCTGCTGGCAGGCGCGTTCCGTCCAGGTGGCGAGCAGTGCGGCGAACTGCTCGTCGATGCGGCGGCGCCGGTCGCGCACCCGGCCGATCAGCCGGTGATAGGCGTTCGAGACCTCACCGTCGCGCGAGATGTCCCCCTCGGCGAGTATCCCCACGGCCAGGTCCGCCCAGCCCGCGGACTCGATGTGCCGGCGCACGCTCCGGCCGACCGACGTCAGCTCGGGCGCCGGGGTGTCGAGCCACCGCAGCAGGCGGATCGCTGTGCGGGCCCGCTCGGTGGAATCCGCGTGCAGTGCGGCGAGCTGGTGGTCGGCCAGCTCCCGCAGGGCGTTCTGGGCCGCGGCGGACCGGCCGTCCAGTGCGGCGGCGACGGCGCGCAGCCTGCTCCGGTATCCGGAGGGCAGCAGCCTGTCCCCGGCCAGCAGGGCGGTGAGCCGTGCGCTGTCGGCGAGTTGGTCGGCCCGTTCCAATACGGACAGCACCCGGACGCGCGCGTCGGCACCGGCCGGACCGCCCGCTTCCGCCTGGGCGATCCAGCGCGTCAGTACTCCGGTGGCCGCCGCCGCGAACGGCGTCAGCGCGTCGAAGGAACCCAGGGCCCGGCCGAAGAGGGTGCCGAGGGCGAACCCGGCGTCCGCCGCCGCCGGACAGGCCAGGGCCGCGGAGGCCAGCGCTCCGAGCGGCAGCGCGTCGGCGCCGCGCCCGTCGGCGGCGAGCGCGAGCAGGGTGGGCGCCGCGGGTCCGGCCACCTGCTCCAGCCAGCCGGTCAGCCCGGCACGCTCCGGCTCGTGCAGCTCGGCGAAGCGCCTCGGCCCGACGGGTGCGCGGCTCCACTCGAAAAGGGTGTCGGCATCCAGGTCCAGTGTCTCGCCGGCGGTGTCACCGAGCCCCACCCGTGCGGCGAGCAGGGCGCGCAGGGCCCGGTCGAGGGTGAGGACGGACCCGGCCCTGGGCCAGCCGCCCGGTGGCTCGGACTCCAGCAGGGCGTCCAGCAGCCAGGTCTCCCGCACCATGCGGGTGTCGAGATCACCGGCGCCGAAGAGCTGCTTGACGATGTCCGTCCGTTCGACGGCCAGCGGCCGACGGCGTACCGCGTGCCCCCGCAGGTCCCAGCCGAGCTGGTCGGCGGGGACGCTGCCGGTGACGACCAGGACGCTGTCCCCACCGGGGTCGGTCTCGGTGAGGTGGCGCCGCCAGGCATCGGCGATGCCGAGCGGTGAGTCCTGGTCGGTGACGTGGACCCGGCGCTGCCGGTCCCCGACCCGGACGCTGAACTCCCGCTCGTCGTCGGCGCCCGCCCACACGGCGTCCACGAGGACCAGCCGCCGGCCGTCGGCACGATCCAGCTCCGCCTCCAGCAGCACCTCGACGGCGCGCCGCCCGGCGGCCGGCCGTGCCCCCATCAGCGCGGCTCCCCGGCGCCCTCGGCGGAGTCGGCGCCGGTGGCCTCCTCGGCGGCCCGTACCGGACGCCAGCTGATCTCGACGGCGGCGTCCGGGTGCGTGGCGAGGAAGGCCCGGATGTCGTCCCGTACCCCGGCCAGTTCGCCCGCCAGCAGCTCCTCCAGCGGGGTCGCCCCCGCGGGGGCGACGACCCGGCGCCCTGTGCCGGGCGTCCGTGCGGACGTTCCGTTCGCGCCCGGCCCGGCGGGGGCAGGGGCGGTTTCGGCGGGCGGTGGCACCTCACGGTTCGGCCCCCCGGGGTGGTGCGTGGCCACCTCCGGCTCGTCGATCCGTACGTCCTCGGGCCCAGGGACGGGCTGCTGGCGCGGGGTGAAGACGTTCTCGACGGTCAGCGCCGCGTTGATGATGGCGTTGGCCTTCTCACCGGAGTCGGCGAGTACGGGCACCAGCGACCGTTCGAACTCGGAGGCACGCGCCGCCACGGCGATCTCGTCGAAGAGCCGCCGCGCGCGGTCGCCCACACCGTCCTCGCGGCCGACCAGGCCCCGCACGTTGGTGAGGGCCGGCCAGGCCGCGTCGTCCAGCGCGCGCAGCACCTCGCCCGCGCTTCCCATGGCGGTGCTCAGGTCCCGTTCCGACGCGGTGAACGAGGCTGTGGCCAGCTCCCGTACGAGGGCGGTGGCGTCGCTGCCGTGGCGGGTCAGCCGAGCGAGCAGCGCGGCCGCCTCGCGCAGGATGACCGGGCGGGGCGCGGGCTCGCCGGGCGCGTCGAGGCCGAGCAGCGTGGCGTGCCGCTCCAGTGACGTCCGCACGCCCGCCACGTCCTTCTCCCACACCTCCGCCTTGGCCCTGACGTCCTCGGCCAGCCGGTTGACGGTGCGCGCGTACATGGCCGGTTTGGCGGAGACGCCGAACAACCGCGCCGCGCGCTCCCGTGCCGCCGCGTACTCCTCCTCGCTGGGCAGTGGCTGGGCGCGCAGCGACCAGCCGGGGCCGATCTCGTGCAGGGCGGGCGCCTGCCGCTCCGGACCGCCCTGGTACACCCAGGCCCGGTCGTCGAGCAGTGCGTACGCGGTGATGAGGAGGTTGCCGGTGAGCTTGTCGAGGCCGCCGTACCCGAGGTCCTTGGTGATCCAGCCGCGAATGTCCTCGACGGCGAGGTCGCCGCGCTGGTGGTGCGCGGCGGCGATCTGGTTGATGCGGGCGCGCCAGTCCTGCCGCATGACCAGGGGGCCGTCATGGACGGTGCCCAGTTCAAGCGGCTCCACGATCCGCTTGACGGTCTTCAGGTGGTGGCTGTCGACGTTCTGGGCGCGCCCGCCCTCGTCCATGGCCCGGGTGACCCACTCCAGGGCGGTACGCAGCTCACCCGCCGTCACCGCCTTGCGCTGCCCCTTGCCGTCGAGCCCGAAGTCGGGGTGCTTGGGGTAGAGGGCGGAGAACATGCCGTCGGCCAGATGCTGCACGTTCGCCTCGAAGCCCTTGCCACCCTCCTCGCGCGGCTGGGCGTACTCCGGCTGGAGCGACAGCACGTGCCGCCCGTCGGGCACCTCGGGACCTGGGTTGGCGTCGGTCCGCCCGGCCATGCCGTACACCTCGGCGAGCGCGCCGGTCAGCTGGTCGGTGAGGGTGTCGCGGGCCACCTCCAGCTGGCGCCGGACTTTGGCCCGGTCGTCGGGCGGGAAGGTGCCGGTGTAGTCGGTGAGCCGGTCGCGTTCCAGCAGGAAGCCGATCCGCATGAGCCGGCCGAGCTGGGCCTTGCGCTGGTCGGAGAAGAAGTCGGTGAGCCAGACCAGCACGGGCGCGGTGACTCCGGCCTTCTTCAGCTCCTCCACCCGGTGGAAGTCGTCGCTGGGGTAGTGGTCGCCGTCGTCGAAGGGATAGTCGACGACGAACCGCACGTTGCCCGCGGTCGCCGGGGCGAACTGCTCGTCCGGCAGGTCGGAGCGGTCCCGCACGTTGCCGAAGACGAACTCGGCGACGCGCCGGGTGCCCCGCCAGACGATCTCCTTCTCGGCGACGAACTGCCCGTCGCGGACCCCGATCGCCTCCCACAGCCGGTCGCGCAGCCACACCCGGCGCACCCCCGCCTTGTCCTCCTCGGCGACGGCGTCGAGCAGCGGCTCGATGTCGAGGTCGGACAGGTGGAGCGAGAACACGGGGTCGGCCTCGCCGTCGGACCGCACCTCGGAGGGGAACGTCGCCTGCAGGTCCCGCATCCGCCGTACGACGACGTCCCCGGCGGGCACGGTCCGTGAGCGCACCGAGCCGTGGTTGAGGGCCGCGAGCCGCGCTCCCGTCAGCCTGCGCAGCGCGGGCACGTCGGGGGCGAGCGCGCCCAGCAGCAGCGTCTTGACGAACCGGTCGTCGGCCAGGAAGTCGGTGTGGGTGTCGGAGCCGTACTTGCCGAGCAGGTGGGTGCGCGCCTTGCCGTAGAACTTCACGGCGGCCTCCGACTCGCGCTTGAGCCGGTCGGTGAAGGCGGCGCCCGTGCCGTCGACGAGCACGTCCCACAGGTCACCGAGGGGGATCAGCCGGCCCACGGCGGCGTCGGCGTTGCGCTGCAGGAGCTGCTGGACGAGCTTCAGCCCGGTGCGCTCGCGCTGGAGGGCGCCGGAGAGGGCGACGAGGACGTTGAGGAGCGCCGGGGAGAGCGGGTACACGGCCCGGAAGCCGTCCCAGTCGGCGTGCGTGGCACCGCCGCCGTCCAGCAGGATGTCCTTGACCTGCTGGTTGGAGCGGTCGATGCCCGCGAAGGCGGTCTCCAGGACCGGCTCCTTGCCGGGCAGCGGCTTCAGCACTCGCTCCTTGATGATCTCCGGCAGGTTGCGGTCCTCCAGGTCGACGATCTCGAACCGCTCGTTGAGGTACTCCAGCGCCTGTTCCATCGCCTTGACGTCGGCACCGAGCACGTCGGTGCCGACCAGCTGGGACAGGTCGCGCTGCCGGGAGATGAAGGACACGATCGGCACCGGCCGGTCGGCGTCCCCCGACTCGATCAGTTTCACCAGCTTCTGGATCTCGCTGTTGACGAAGGTGCGTTCCTTCATGTGCGCCTGGAGCCACAGCACCAGCTCGTCCAGGAACAGCACCACACCGTCGAAGCCCAGCCCGCGGGCGTGCCGGCTGATGGCGGACAGCCCGTTCTCCAGCGGCACGTACTTGGCCGCGTCGCCGTGCGCGCTCTCGGCGTACGAGCGCATCGGCCCGGTGAGCAGGGCGGACACCAGCCGCTCGCGCCGCTCGTCCCCGGCGGGCGCGGCGAAGGCGCCGTCCAGCTCCGCGGAGGTCCACGACCCGCCGGCGCCGATCACCTTCAGCTCGCCGTCCTCGTCGTCGCCGCCCGGGGCGTCGGCGGGCAGCAGCCCGACGAAGGCGTCGTCCCCGAGCCGCTCCCGCATGCCCCGCGCGTCCGCGAGCATCGCGTCGGAGCGGAACACGGTCGGCGTCGGCGCGTCCGGGTAGCGTTCGCGCACCACCCGCACGTACCCGCCGAGCAGCGCCTCGTCCAGGTTGGCGGCGCCCACCAGGTGGTACGGCACCATGAGGAACCGCTTTCCGCGCAGCCAGTCGTCGTGCTCGGCCACGATTTCCCGCAGCCGCGGCTTGGCGCGCACGGACGGGTCGCCGTTCAGCACCGCGTGCAGCACGGTCAGGAAGTGGCTCTTACCGGCGCCGAAGGAGCCGTGGAGATAGGCGGCGTACGACGCGTTCTTGCGCACGGCACCGCGCACCAGCTTCAGCGCCTTGCCGAACTGCTCATGGAGCTGCGGCGTGACGACGTACTCCTCGACGCGCCCGGCGGCCTTCCCGGTGAACCCCTGGGACAGCTCGACCTTGAAATCGCCGGCGTACACGTCCTCCTTGATGTCGAGGACGTCCCTCAGCACGACACCGTCGCCACCCCTGGCCATATCAGCCGCTCCCGCTCCCCGTAGCCCACACAAGTCCCTCTTATCCTGCCAGGCTGCCCAGAGGTGCAGGGAGGGAGCGGGAAAGATCCCGCAGGGGAACGAAGGGTGCGGGCGGGGCCGCGGGAGGACGCCGGACGGGGCTCGGGGCCCGCCGGACGGCACTTCAGGGGACGCGAGGGAGGGGACCGTCCGCCACCAAGGCCCACACGGTCTTCCCCGGCGCGCCCGGCCGCTCGGCCACACCCCACGCCTCGGCCAGCGCCGCCACCAGCGTCAGCCCGCGCCCGTCCTCCGCGAGCCCCCGCCCGCCCTCCGCGAGCACCGGCCGTCGCTCCCCGCGCACGTCGCTCACCTCCACCAGGAGGCGCCCCGCGGCATCGTGGGCCAGCCGCAGCTCGGCATCCCGCCCCGGCACCCGCCCGTGGGTGACGGCGTTGGCCGCCAGCTCGCCCACGACCAGTTCCACGGCGTCATGGACCGGAGTGCGATACGGCCACCCCCATCGGTCGAGCTGGTGCGAGGCCAGCCGCCGGGCCAGGCGGGCGCCGCGCGGGGTGGCGCTGAAACGGAAGGCGAAGGAGGCGACGGCCGTGAAGGAGGTGACGCCGGTGAAAGCGGTGGTCATGCCTCGAAGATCCCGCTTCGCCCGCCTGCCTGACCAGGTGTTTCGGCCCTACGGCCGCCATCTGTAGCGGTCGGTCCGCCGTCTGTCGGGGTGGTCGGTCACAGCAGCCCGCTCAGCGGCAGGACCCGCTCGCCGAGCCGACCCCGCAGCCTGCCCCCGGCGGTGTCGGCCTCCGCGAGCCATTCCGCGGCGACCAGCAGCGCGGCGTGCTCGGTGATGTCCTCGGGCCGCAGGCCACAGAACGAGGCGACCGCGTCCAGGCCGACACCGTCGCACTCGGCGCCTTCGGCCCGCTCACCGAGACGCCCGTCGGGACGGCTGTGGGCGGCGGTGTACACGGCGAGGAGCCGGGTGGCGGCGCAGGCCTTCTTCTTCCGCAGCTTCCGGTCGCCCACCACCCTCTGCGCCCACCCCGACAGCCGCGCCCGGGTGACCTTGCCGAAGGCTAACGGACGGGTCTCGGCGGGCAGCAGCGAGGGGACGGTGACCTGGGTGGGCTCCTCGGGCCGGGAGTCCAGCGCGTCGGCGGCGTCGACCCCCTCCGGCAGACACAGCCAGCCGACGTCGACGAGATTGTGGAGCACCCGCTCGGCATCGCCCTGCAACCAGCCACTGAGATCCTGCCCGGTGACGTTCCCGGTGCCGGCGCGCGCGGCCCGCAGGGAGAGCATGAGCACCGCGAGCCGCGCCTCGGCCCCGGGGAGCGGGGCGTGGACCCGGACGTGCTCCAGCACGCCACGGGCGTGGGCGCCCTGCCCCCGGGTCAGCAGCCGCTGGACGACCGGCCCACCCCCGTCCACCTCGATGCCGAGGCGGTTCGCGTTCATCTCGCGGGTGGTCCGCGCCGCCGCCTCCGCCCGTACGGCCTCCTCCCGCAGGGACGCGTCGTCGGTGACGTCGGCCCACAGCGCGAAGGCGCGGGCCTTGCGGTCGTGGAGTTCGGCGAGGACGGCGAGGTCCGGTTCGGGGCGCCGCTGGTACGCGCGGAACGCGTTCCCGAGTTCGGTCAGCTCCAGCCGCAGCACCTCGGGCTGGAGGTCGTCCGGCACGATCCGCTGGGCGATCTTCCCCCACCGCCCCGCGCCCAGGTGCCCGGCAGGGACACCACCGGGCCGCGGACGCGGGGCGGGCCGGGCGCGCGGGACGGAGGGGGCCCCGGCACCGACCGCACCGGGACGACCCGAGGCGGCGGCCGCCGACGGCGACCCACCGACGCCGGGGGCGTGGGAGAACATCACCGACCCCCCACCGGTCACCGCGCCCCGATCCGGCTTTCCCCTGCCTTGACGCCCGCTGTCGGCGCCGTCGACGAACAGTCCGCCCCGGTCACCCGTGCCCGCGCTCACCCGATGCCACCTTCTCCCTTGCCGGCCTGCGACCTCCCGCCCGCTGCGGGCGCAGCCACCTGACGCTACGTTTCCCACCGCAGCCACCGGGGAGGGACCGGAATGGACCACACGTTCGGGTGACGATCCCGTGCGTGCACCGGAGCTGGGCCATCCGAGTGACATGAGCCCTAAGATCCTTGCCGTGCCTGTCGGGTCCCAGGTGATGCCTGACGGTTTGGTCCCAGGTGATGTTTGACGCTGGGCCTAGACAACATCGGAAACCTTGTGGGGCTTGTTGGCTTTCACGTTACGGACCGGGACGTCGGTCGTGCGGCGGATGACCCGGATCTGGCCGTCCAGCTCGACGGTGATCGTCGTGTCCGAGACGTGGACGGTCACGGTCTGGCCTGCGTAGGGGCGGCCGAGGGAGACGACCTGGCGGCAGACCATGACGGTGCCGACCGCGCTGACCCGCCGCTGCACCCGCACGGGCTCGACGCGGGGCCGTGGTGGCGGTCCGGCCGGCCGCAGGCCCCGCAGCCCGCGGACTTCCTCACCGGTCAGCGGGTTGGGCCGCACCCGCAGCAGTTCCCGTGAGGCCGGGTCGAAGAACGACAGAGTCTCGTCGTCGATGCGGACGCCCACCTGGCGGCCGCCGAGGATCTCCGCGGCCAGCACCTGGTGCCCGCCCAGGCCCACCAGGCCGCTGTTGTTCACCACCCGGTCCACCTCGAACGCCGCCTCGTCGCCGGTCGGCAGTGGCGAGGGTCCGGCCGCACGACCGCCCCGGGCCGCCAGCCGACCCAGGTCCGCCACGGACAGGTGCGACCGCACCGTCTTGATCCGCGTCCCGGCGATCAGCAGATGGATCACCGACGTGTCCGCCCAGAACGTCACCGTCAGCCCCGACCGGGCCGGCCCGAGCCAGAACTGTTTGCCCGCGACCTGCAGATTCCCACTCGCCGGCACCACCCGCTCGAACTCCACCGGCCCACCCGCCTCCACCGGAACCGCCGGGACCAGCTCCGGAAGGCCGGGCGACACGGGCGCCTCGTCGACCGGTTCCGGCTCCGCGGAAGGTGTCCGCTGCGGCGGCACCACCGCCAGCATCCCGGGCACCCTCAAGCCCAGCATGTCCCGCTCCTCGTCTGGAACGGGAGTGAACCGGTCGGCGGGAGACTGCATGTCCAGGGCCTGATGCGGACGCATCGAGTTGTATTCCTCCACCCAACGATCCAGCGCCGCCTGAGCATCCCCGACGCTCTCGAAAGCACCGCAGTCGTCGAGGAGTTCACGCCGCAGCGTCTGGTGGAACCGCTCGACCTTCCCTGTCGTGGTCGGCGAGGCCGGCTGGGTGAGCCGGTGGGCGATCCCGTTCTCCCGGCAGATCCGGTCGAACAGCACCTCACCGCCATGCCCGAACCGGTCGGTGAACTGCTTGCCGTTGTCGGTCAGCACCTCCTCCGGCACCCCGAACGTCTCCAAGGCCCTCGCGAAGGCCGCGCAGACCGCACGACCGGTCGCCCGCTCCACCACCTGCGCGATCACGCAGTACCGGGAATGGTCGTCCACCCCGGTCACGATCTTGGCTTCGGTCAGCTCACCCGTCACCGGGTCGACGAGCATGACCCCGCCGACGATGTCCATCTGCCACAGCTGCATCGGACGGTCCCGCTGCCAGCGCTTGTAATCCGACCGCTTCCGGCGCCGCACCCCCGGCTCGATCAGCCCATGCCGGACCAGGATCCGATACACGGTCATCCGCGACGGCACCGGTGAGACGGTCCCGGACCGCTCCAGCACGAACGCGATCCGCCGCGGACCCCACCTCGGATGCTTGCGCCGCAGCTCACACACCGCCGCCTCCACCTCGGCAGAAGCCTGATGCGGGCACGACGCCGGCCTACGCGACCGGTCCGCCAACCCCGCCAGACCCGACGCCTCATACCGGGACTTCCACCCGCTCACCGTCTGCCTGGACACCCCCAACTGGGCGGCGACCTCCGTCACCGTCGCACCCGCCAGCACCGCAAGCACAGCCCGGTATCTCTGCTCGACAACCGACAACTCCACCAGCGCCAATCCCGGCCTCCTGCCACACGCCGCAACGACGTGCACAGAAAAGCCGAACACGGCCACCGTCAAGCATCAGCTGGGACCGAAGTGTCAAGCATCTCCCGGGACCGGACA